>CAIXIP010000102.1 GCA_903919535.1 uncultured Bacteroidota bacterium
CAGGTAATGATGTTCTGTTGAGGAATTAGAGGCAAGATAAAAAGTAGAAAATAAAAGAAAGGTAGCGAAACGATTTTTTCATGTCAAAATAGAAGATGGATCAACAATATCAATATTGATAGAAAATATTAGTGTAAATGATGAGAAGGGACATTTTAAACACATTCTTTCCAATGTTACCGATATATCGAGGCAAATATTAAATGAGCGTAAAGTTGAACTTGCACTTGAGAAAGAACAAGAATTAAATGAGATGAAAACGCATTTTATTACTATGACATCTCATGAATTCAGAACCCCACTTTCTACTATATTATCATCTGCAGAATTAATCAAAAACTACAATAAAACAGTTGATAAAACGAAGCGCGAAAAACATTTGGATAAAATTAAATTTTCAGTTGAAAAATTAAGAGAAAAATTAACTGAGTTCTATATAATTAATCAACTAGAGCAAAATTTATTATACAATACACCTGAAACTATTGATTTGGTAGAATTAATAAAAGATACAATTTTAATCACCGATGCCATGGGACACCAACTGGTATACGAGCCAACAGAAGAATATCAGGAGGTATATTTAGATATTAAACTCTTAAAAATCTGTTTGTTAAATCTTTTAAGCTACGCAGTCACCTGTTCTCCGAATAAAGAAGTTATTGAAATCAGTTCTGATAAAAATAAGAGCGGAGATATCCAAATTTCCATAAAATATAAAGGAATCGGAAAAACCGAAAATATAAAATCTCATTTTATGGGGCAAATTTTAAACTCACAAGATATTGATCTGATGAAAGGTGGAGGGTTTAATTATAATATGCTACAAAAAATCATTACACTTATGGAAGGAAACGTTTCCTTCGAAAGTAATAAAAAACAAGGGACATCATTTTTGATGAAGTTTTAAGGAAAATAGGTTTCTGAATTTGAATGTTAATTCTTAATGATTTATTCAGATTATTTATCCTCATAAATTACTTGATTACCTTCAACTGTTTTAATTGTTTTCCAAACTCCATTTTCATCTAATTTTTCAATAATGTAATAATCTACACCTAGATCCCATCCTTCATATTTTGTCCAATTTAAAATAACATTGCCATTGCTTACATCGGCTTTTAATAGTATAGATGAACTCTTGTTACTTTCCAACGTAGCAACATTGCATGAATTTTCAGATACTATTTTATAATAATAATTATGTTGGTTTACATCTACATCAGTATCAATATAATCATGAACGATTGAATTGACATTTATTAAAAATGTGAAATTTACATTATCTGTTGATCGGTAAAGTGCATATCCTGTGATTTTATCAGGTAATATTGCAGGTGTGGTCCATTCAGTTAATACCTTGCTATTATCTATTACAGTGGATCTTACAACATCAACATGCTGATTAACGATAATACTATATTGAGTTGTTGCAATTGAAGTATCGCTGTTTGAACCTAAAGCCATTCCATTAAGATTGTTGGCTCTGATTCTATATGAATAATCAATTGGACAATACAAGTTTGTATCAATAATTGATAATACATTAGAAGGAACCGTACCAACCAAAACTGATGTTGAGTTTCCTATTTCCATGCGATAAACGCCATAAGATGTTACTGCAGCACCGATATAGGGAGTCCAACTTACATTGATGTGATCATTAGCTCCTATAGCTGTTACATTAATGGTACAATGTTCCGTTAAACTATCAAGTGGAATAGCATTTCCACATATATCAAAAGTTTGCACCTTATAGCAATATGAATTGCTCAATGTGTTCAAATTATTATCAGAAAAGGTTACTGTTGTATTAGTATTTACTTGTCCGATTGAAATAAAATTTCCGGTTAAAATATCCTTCCTGAATATTTTATAATATGCGAAATCTATTGCAGTGCACTGGTTCCATTTTATTGAAGTTGAATTATCTGATGTTACGGTAGCATACAAAATACTTGATTCGCTTGGTGGATTAAAATCATATACCTGAATAAATGAAGGATTAATTACTGTATCGCTGCACCCATTAGCATTCGAAACTATTAATGAAATTGTAAAGAAACCCGGATCACTAAAAGTAATTGTTGGATTTTGTTGTGTTGATGTTATTCCGTTGCCAAAATTCCATAAATAAGTTGAATTAGAGCTATTCACCGCAGTTGGTGAAAAGGAGGCTGTAAAAGGAGGACAACCTGTTCTTTCATTCGCAATATAATTAGCAACAGGTGTTGCGTTGGCAACTATAGATACAAATGTGCTTGTATCCGAACATCCCGTTCCGTTTAAAGTAATTAATGTTACAGTATCTATTCCTGAATTGGAATAAATATGGGTTGGGCTTTGCAATGTGGATGTTGTTCCATCACCAAAATTCCATAAATAGCCGCTTCCATTTAATGAGTTATTAATGAATGAAACCGGAGCTGGTGTACAAATAACTGAATTTGAAACAGCGAAATTTGAAGTAGGTAACGTATTAATATTGATCGGATTTGCTAATGTAAAATCTGATGTACATCCATACGAATCGAATACGATAAGGGAAACAGAATACTGTCCACTATTATTATAAACGTGTGAAGGGGATTGCAGTGATGATGTATTGCCATCACCAAAATTCCAATTATATGTTGTTGCATTAAAAGAAGAATCATTGAATTGTACAACTGATTGAGTACATGCTTGATTTGCAGAAGCACTGAAATTAGCAACGCTACCCGGAACTTTAATGTAATTTACTCGAATTAATGTATCACTACAACCAGTACTACTCTTAACAATTAAACCGACAGTATATAATCCTGGGATGTTATAAATATGTCCTGGATTTTGATTTACAGAAAAACTTCCATCACCAAAATCCCATAACCAAGAGGTTGCTCCTACTGAAAGATTTGAAAACATTACCAATGTTGGTGAGCAGTTAGTAGGGTTTGGTGCTATAAAATCAGCAGTCGGCTTGTTTACAATTATTGAATTAAATAACATTGTATCAACACATCCATCTATTGTTTTAGCAATTAAATTAATTGGAAAGTTTCCATTATTCAAATACAGATGTGTTGGGTTTTGTAGCGTAGAAGTTGAACCATCACCAAAATTCCATAACCAATTATTAGTATTGGCTGATGAATCAGCAAATGTTACGTTTAACGGAGCGCAACCAGTTGTAGCAGACATTACAAAATTGATCTTAAAAACAGAAATATTCGGTTTTGATAGTGTAGCCTGACAGCCGGTAATATCTGTGATGGTTAGTTTTACATTTGCTGTTGGATCGGAAAAAAATGTGTGAACAGGATTTTCCAAAGCAGATGTTGTTCCATCGCCAAAATCCCAAAGCCACGAAACAGCAGTGGTGCTTAAATTAGTGTATGTTACAGTTATTGGAAGACATGGAGCATTTTGAGTACTTGTAAAATTAGCAACAACTGAAGGAGAAATAGTTACTGTTTTGGTAACACTATTAATACAACTGCCATCGTTATTCGCTGTAAGTGTAACATGATAAACTCCAGGATTTAAATAAGTATGAGATGTATTTCCAGCATACTGTACTGGTGATCCATCACCAAAATTCCATTTACATTGTGAAGCAAGGGGAAGCGAAATTCCTAAAGATAGATTTGTGAAATTAACAGTTTGTGAATTACAACCGTTTGCTAAAGCAAAACTAAAATCAGCAATTGGATTTTCAACTGTTATTGGATTTGGCAAAGAAAAATTATACGTACAACCATTGTTACCAGTAACTATTAAAGAAACATTAAATGCCCCACCAATTAAATAAGTATGTGTTGGATTTTGCAGTGTTGAAGTTGTGCCATCGTTAAAATCCCATAAATAGGCAGTAAAATTTGATGAAGAACAATTAAAATTGACTGGCTGATTGCTACAAACTAAATAATTATTTGCCCAAACAATAGGATTATCAATGCTGTTTAACATATTATGTGACATTGAACCAGAACAGCCCTCAGCATTTGTTGTTACTAATGTAATCGCATAATTATTTAATGACCCCAAAAATGTATGTGTTGGATTTGGCAATGAAGAATTGCTTCCATCACCAAAATTCCAAAGCCATGAAATTGCATTTTGAGATGAAGTAGTAAATGACAATACCGCATCCAAACATGTGTTATTTTGAGTAAAACTAAAGTTTGTTGTTATTCCAGAAGAATGCACGTAGCTCGAAAAAGTAATAGTATCAGTTATTCCAGCAGGATTACTTGCAATCATTGTTACATTATAATTTCCATTTGTAATATAAGTATGAATTGGATTTTCAAGGTTACTAGTACTTCCGTCACCAAAATTCCATAACCACGATGTTGTTCCATGTAGTATATTATTAAAATGAACTACGAATGGAACACAACCACTTAATGGAGTAAGGGCGTATGTTATGTGAACACCGGTACTAACTGGAAGACTATTTCCACCACCGCCTCCTCCTCCACCGCCACCACCTGATCCGCCTCCAACTGGATTACATGAAAGAAACTGAATAACATTACTTTGAATTATACTATTGCTGCATCCAGCAGAAGTAGTTCCGGTTAATGTAATTGTATTAAAACCAGCAGTTGAATAAGTGTGTAAGGGGTTTTGAAGTGTAGAAGTTGATCCATCACCAAAATCCCATAACCATGATGTCCAATTGGTAGTAGAAACATCAGTAAAACTAACAACATATGGAGCACATTGAGTTTGAGTAAATGTAAATACAGCTTCGCCCCCTTGTACATCAAAAGTCCTGAAAACAGGATAAACTTGAGTACAACCTCCATTTAATTGAATTGTTAATGAAACAGTATAAAACCCGCGTGTAAGAAATGTGTGTGAAGGGTTTTGTAATGTAGAAGTTGTTCCATCACCAAAATTCCATAACCAAGAGATTGCATTTGATATTGTATTACTGAATGTTGTATATAAAGGCACACAACCTATTTGAGTTGGAGGTGCTGTGTAATTAGCAACCGTATTTATTACATGAACATAGGAATTTAAGGTTAATGTATCGCTGCAACCTTGCGTATTATATGCAATTAAACTTACATCATAATCACCCGGAAGCAAATATGTATGAGCAGGATTTTGAAGAGTAGAAGTTGATCCATCGCCAAAATGCCATAACCATTGAACCCCGTTTATTGAAGAATTTACAAAACTTGCTGTTAGTGGAGCGCAGCTCGGACTAAGATTTGCACTAAAATTTGCTGTTGGTTTAGGAAGTGTAACTGCATTTGGAAATTGGTAAACAGATACACAACCTGCTGCATTATAGCTTCGTAATTTTACCGTATAATTACCATATGTTGTATATATATGCGATGGATTTTCAACAGTTGAAATACTTCCATCGCCAAATTCCCATATTCGGCTAAGGTCATCAGTAGACAAATTTGTGAAATGAACATTTAGTGGAGGGCAACCACTTGAATTTGTTAAAGAAAAATTTGAAACTGCATTCGCATCAATACTAACAAAATTATTTAAAGTGTTTGTGTAAACGCAATTCTCGCTGTTAGTTATTGTAAGAGTTACATTATAATTTCCGCTATTTTGATAAATATGTGTTGGGCTTTGTTGGTTAGAAGTTGTTGAATCACCAAAGTTCCAAAGCCAAGTTGTTGCATTTGAGGAAGAATTTTCAAACTGAATTGGAAATTGTGTACAACCACTTGTAGAACTTGCTGTAATTAAAGGAACCTGGTTTGCTGATATAGAAATAAAATTGCTTTTTATCAAGGTATCACTACAATTATTTGCATTACCAGTTATCAGTGATACAGTATAGTTTCCCGGGTTTGTATATGAATGTTGAGGATTTGCAAGTATAGAATTTGATCCATCAGCAAAACTCCAAAACCACGAATTTGCATTAGGAGTGGATGAAGAAAAATTAAAGACCTGATTAATATCACACGCAATTGAATCATTTACAGTGAAAGAGGTATGAACTTTCGGAATCACAGAAATATAATTTGTTCTTGTCTTTATATTTGAACATCCAAAACTATTATAGGCAATAAGTTTAACTGTATAATTACCGGGTGACAAATAACTATGTGTTGGGTTTTGAACAGTTGAAGTACTTCCATCACCAAAATCCCATAAACAGGTTGTCGAATTTATACTTGTATTTACGTATGAAAAAATATTTCCAACAAAACAAGAACTTGTGTTAGTTGTATAAAAATCAGAACTAGAATTTAGGGATACTTTAATCAGGTTTAACGAAACAATAGAATCCTTTTCTCCATTTGGAGAAAAAGCAATTAGTTTTACAGTATATGTTCCTGAATTTGAATATACATTTGCAGGATTTGGCAAAACAGAAATATTTCCGTTTCCGAAATCCCAATAATAGGAAGATGCATTAACCGATGTGTTTGTAAATACAACAGTAAGCGGTGCACATCCTGCTGATTTATTCAAATTAAATGAAGCGCTCGGTGTTTGAGCGTTTGAAAGAAAAGAAATCAGCGTAAAAAAAATACTTATGATAATAAAACTATATTTTCTCCCTTTTTCCATATACATTACTTGATTAAAAACATTAATTAATTTTTTAGCAATTGCGATCTGTTTACCAACTCCTTTGATTTTACATAACCAATGTTACAATACCATCCAGATAAATTAGTTTTTTGTATTTCCCATTTGTAGTGGGGCCTTTTGCTGAAATTTTATATACATAAACTCCTACTTCAGATTTCTCATTATGATACGTTCCATCCCATTGATTTTTTGTGTCCTGAGATTCGAAGATTAAATTTCCCCAACGATTAAAAATTTGAATAGTGTATTCTGTTATTCCCTCACCAATAAGTCCAAAAGTGTCATTTAGTCCATCACCATTAGGGGTGAATGCATTTGGTATATAATAAACTACTGGAGGAGTTATTTCAATTTCGTTTGAAGTACTGATTACCTGATTTTTTCCTTTTTGATATGCTGTAACTCTATATGTGCTTTGACCATCAGCATAATTTTGTGCAATTGAACTTTCTGAAATGCTCATTACCACATTCAGTAGGAAGATGATAATTATATTTTTGCTTAGACTATTCATAACCTTATTGATTAATTTCTACATCAAAAGTATCTTGAATCTATACGGTAGCCTAACCAGATTAATCACGAAAAATACAGATGTAAGATTTTGAGCAATTATGTAAATCATTATCCTTAATCATACCTGTAAACTCTTTTCATTTAAGCCTTTCAGGGGTCATTTAGACATTTTCTTTATCTCACTCTGAGTTACCCCCCTTTGGCTTTAACAAACCCTAATGTTTATTAACCTTGCCTATAACTTTTGTATAGTTATGATACCATATTTCCCCTCCATTAAATTTGGATATATTTATGCTACAGCATTTGAAATATATGCTTCAATAATTAAGCTATAAAAAGAACTAATTGATAGCCATATCATTGCAAAATTGGATATAGAACTTATTTCCATAAAATGGAAAATAATTATATTTTTAAGACTTACTCATAATTGTAATCTTCTGGAGTTTATTAATATGGGCGAGTGTTAATAGCAATCCAATAAGAGTATAAAACATGACATAATTCATTGTTTGATGTTATATATGCATGTAAATTCGTGTCGTATTAATAACAACTGCTATTGATACTGCAATTGTGGAGTAAAATTTAGGAGTAACAAGTATTATTGGAGACGCTAATAAACGTTCAACTTTAGAAAAGAAAAAGTAAATGAGCACTCAAACTAAGGATCAATACTTCGAAAATCTTTTTAAATTCTCTAATGTACCTATCATTATATGGGATAAAGACCTTAAGATCACTCGATTTAATTCTGCATTCGAAAAACTATCAGGTAGAACAGAAGAATCTATAATAGGAAAATCAATCGATATCCTTTTTCCTGAATCATCTGCAAAGGATTCAATACAGCGTATTAAAAACGCAGAAACAACTAATCATTTAAAGGATACTGAAATTGAGATCATTCATAAAAACGGATTTATAAATACCGTTATCTGGAACTCAGCCCCAATATTAGCTGATGATGGGCAAACAGTCATTTCCACTATAGCTCAAGGCCGAGACATGTCAGAGTGCAAACGAAAAAATGAAGAGCTGGCGCATCTTAATCAGCAAAAAGACCTTATTCTATCCTCAGTGGCAGAAGGCATTTTAGGCTTGGATCTACAAGGTAATCACACATTTGTAAATCCGGTTGCTGCTAAAATGTTGGGGTATGATCAAGAAGAGTTAATTGGACTTCATAGCCACAGCATATGGCATCATACCAAAATTGACGGCAGCAACTATCCCTCATCCGAATGTCCAATATATGCAGCTTATACAGATGGAACAATACATTACTCGTCTAATGAAGTATTTTGGAGAAAAGATGGAACAAGCTTTTTTGTTGAGTATTCAAGTACACCAATATTTGATAAAGGAAAATTAACAGGTGCAGTTGTTGCTTTTACAGACATCAGCGAAAGAAAAAAAACAGAAGAAGAACTAAACAAAAGTGAACAACGCATGAATGCTTTTGTAAACGATTCATTGTTATGTATTTATTTTGTAAATGTCAAAACAAAAAATATTGTTTATGCGAACCCTTCATTCTCCGAGATGCTTGGTTATACAAAAGATGAAATTGAGAGTTTAAAAATATACGATTTTATTGATCATCCAGAAGAATCCATCGACAACTTCCTCAATCATGTAATTGAAACAAAAAAGAGAAATATTGGTGTTCGTAAATGGAAAACAAAAGCGGGGAAAATTATCGACATGCTTGTAAATGCTGTGCATGGAGATCAACACAATGATGAAATTATTTACATTTCTGGTCAAGATATTACTGAACGTACTAAAACCGAAAACGCGGTTATTCGTAGTGAAAAACTTTTAAAACATGGAGAATCAATTGCCAAAATTGGACATTGGAAAATAGTAATTGACGAACAAATTGTATATGCTTCTGAAGGAGCGAAAAATATTTATGGAACGAATAAGGAATTATTAACTTCAGAAGATGTCAAACATTTTGTGATACCAGAATATCGTGAAAGAAATGACGCTGCCCTGAAAGTATTAATTACAGAGGGAAAACCTTATGATATTGAATTCAAAATTATTCGTGAGAATGATGGGAAAATTGTTGAAATTCACTCAAAAGCAGAATATGATTCAAAAAGTAATACGGTGTTTGGTGTAATACAAGATATCACCGAACGCAAAAAATCAGAACAAGAACTAAAAGATTCAGAAAATAAATTCAAATCTGTATTACAATCTGCAAAAGATTCAATTATACTTGCAAATAAGAAAGGTGAAATTATTTTCTGGAATCAGCACGCAGAAAAAACATTTGGTTATAAAGAAATTGAGGTAATAGGAAAGCCGCTCAGCTTTATTATGCCGGAGCGATACCGAACTGATCATCAAAATAGTTTTGAAAAACATGTTTCATCAAGCCAAGATGACATGAATGATGATACTGTGGAAATGCATGGGTTGAAAAAAAACGGAAAAGAATTTTCAATAGAACTATCCTTAAGTCATTGGGTAAATGGAGATGAAAAGTTTTATTGTGGAATAATAAGGGATATAACAGAAAGAAAAAATGCTGAAGAAGAACAATTGAGCCATATCAAAAAACTTTCTGAAATTGCATATTTACAATCCCATCAAGTAAGAGCACCGATTGCTTCAATACTTGGTTTGATTAATCTGATCGATTTTGAAAACCCTACAACTGATCAAAATATAGAAGTGATCAATAATCTAAAGAAAACTTCAACTATGTGCGATTTGGTAATTAAAAAAATCGTGGATAAAACAAGCGAGATAGATGAATTAAATAAAAAATTCTGATACTTCTATTCCACTCACAATTTTTATCAGAGGACAACTTTAAATCAAAAACAGGTCCATTCCTCTATTTAGAAAGCTGCTTTAAAACATTTTCATTTAACTTAACACACTCAAAAACTCTTTCTTTTCCAACATTTAAAGCTTCAAACATCTGATTTAATTCGACAAGCTTTTCGAATTTCCCTTTAAATTGAAGCTTTATAGCGATTTTCAATAACTTAAGAAATGTTGAAGCAACAAAATATTTTACTTCATCATCTTCTTCGGCAATTTTACGAGATACACTTCTAATATTAATTTCCGCCTGATCAATCTTGCCATTCAATATTTCAAGTAAGGAAAGGAATAGTTTAATTTCAATTTCGGAATACGTAAAATTCTTAAGACCAATTTCGTTAATGACTTTTTTTAATGAGTTTGCTGCATCGGTATATTTTTCGGAATAGAAAGAAGAGCAAGCCAAATACCAATTATATAAAATAAACTCTGGAACATTTTCCGGGGTTGGTTCGTACTCTGATGACCTGCTATCTTGATAAAGAAACAGTTCCAATTGTTCAGCAAGTGAATGTTTCACCTTCGAAACTAAAAAATGTGCTGCAAAACAACAATGGTCAAATAAAAGAAAAGTAGCTGTATTATCAACTAATTTTTCATAATATGTTGCAGCATTTTTATGCAATTTTAATTGATGATAATACTCAAAATAAAGAAAATCAACAACTTGAACTAGATGCTTATATGTTCTGTCTTCGGGATGGCTCTTAATAATTTCTGTTAATTCTTTTAACAAATCCTCAATATTAGGATCGTTTTTCATTTCTGATTCAACCGGAGAAAACAAAGCAAAATGAATATTCAGAATATTTTTAAAAACCCTTAAATGATGTGATTGATAAACATTACAAACATTCTGCATTTCTTTTTTATATAAAACAAGTAGCTCGAGTGTTTGAGGGTCGCGAGTTAAATAATAATCGCTTAACGTTTTACAAAACAATGATAATAACTCTTCTGCCTTATCCTGTGCTAAATTAAAAGCAATATGTTTATTATATAATTGCTGGTAGCTATAATATTTTTTTGAATGGATGTGAAGAAGAATCAGCGCCTTGTAAACTGAAATCAGTTCGTTTGGCATATCATTTTCCAGAAGTTCTTTTTCCAATTTATTAAGAATTCCTATTGCGGTTTCACGAGGGATTTTATAAATTAAATACTTAATATTCGCTACATTTTGTAGTAATTCAACACGAGTATCAGTAATGTTTTTATATAAGGATTCTTGAACTTTATCGTATAGTCTTGATTTTAGGGTATAAAACGCAGCCTGTTTCATATCAAGCTGTTCCATCAAATCGTTATCCGAAACTTTTTTTTCGCGATAACTAGTTAGTAATGCCAAAAACTTATCGGCCTTACTTTCTTTGAGTTGGGAAACAAGAAATTTGTAGTTCTTGTCATTTAATTGAAGAATAATTTTATGTAGCCTCATAAATTATTTACATATATATATTAAATACTTGGCCAAGTTAATAAATATTACGTTGAGATTTTAATTTTTGTCGAAGAATCAAATTAACATATCCTTAAATTAATTGCACTTATCATGATTTTTGTTACACAAAAGGCTGTTCAAAAAACACATACTATTTATTTTATTTTTTTTTATTTGACAAATTCTGAATGGCTTCCAAAAGTATCCATTTCGTAATGAAAATCAAGTGACAAAACTCCTGTATCAGCTGCATAAGTATCTGCAGCACGACTAGAATCTCTCCAAATACGACAAATTAATATACTTGAAATTTTTTTTCCAGTTCCTGAAATCCCAATATCATTAGCCGTAAGAGAAGTAATCATATTTGCACTAGCAGTAAAAGGACCATTAACAACCGTTGTAAGTGTTGTTATAGCAGGAAACACTTGAGGTGTAGTTGGATCATAATTCACCCAACTGTATTCTAAATTCCATTCAACATTTCCTGTGCTAAATCCACCATTATTTTTAGGCACCCAATGTATGTGAGGGAATATGGTTGTTCCTTCTTTCCAACTATGTGGTAATTGCACTGTAAAGGACATTGCTTCTATCGCTTGATTATTGCGGAAGAACCATATTTGAGGACCAGAACTTCCTGATAAATAATCTAGTGCGGCTGAATTGCTTCCTTTATCAAGAGTAACCCTCATGTCATCAAAAATCGTTGCACTTCCCTCTAGCGTCATAAACCCGTCACTTTCAATTTTAACATGGTTTGCAGCACTTCCAACAGTTGTTATACCAGCGCTTGAAATATTGACTCTTGTAGTAGAATTTGTTTTTAATACTAAAGCCTGAGCATCCGTTGTTCCAATATAATTAGTTGAAGAATCGGTAGATGCATTTCCTGTTACACGCCATGATGATGGTGAATTATAATTGCTCATCGTTTTCCAATCGGTACCATTGCTAAAAAGAGTTACTGCCTCACTTGTATTTTTTAAAACTAAATTTACAATGCCATCAATCGTTCCAATTATTGTAACATTAGCAGTACTCGTGGCAGTTTTTTTAATAGTATAAATACGTCCTGAACACAAAGTAACATCAGGGAGTGTTACACTTATAGCGGTTGCTCCGTTATTACTTATTACTACACTTTGAGTTGCATCTAAAGTAGTATTAGCGGTAATAGTAGTTACCGTTTGTCCCAAAGAACCATTTACTTCAAAATTTGATTTTGGTGTTGTAGTGTTTATTCCTACACCATTCTGAGCCTTACCTGCAAAACAGGAAATAAGAAAAAACAGAACGGCTAAAACGAATAATAAAACGTTTTTGTGTTTTGGGAGAATTGTTTCCATTGTAGAGAGTTTTAAATTTAATTTATCTTAATGATATTTATTGTTTGAACTTCTGAGAAGTCCGTTGAATGAATTTTCAAGAAATAATTTCCAGGAACAAATTGTTCCATATTCAATGCTATTTGATTACCACCACTTTTTAGGAACACATTTTCTTTCATGAATATTTGTCCTAATGCATTAGTGATCACATATTGATACTCTCTATCGCTTGCTACCCAATAATTTAAGATTGTACTTGTTGTTGCCGGGTTCGGGAAAATAGCAAAAGCTGATGCGTTAGAATTAATAGTTACATATTCAATACCTGAATAAATATAATCTCCATTAAAATCGGTTTCTTTTAATC
This sequence comes from uncultured Bacteroidota bacterium, assembly GCA_903919535.1. Lineage (GTDB taxonomy): Bacteria > Bacteroidota > Bacteroidia > 2-12-FULL-35-15 > 2-12-FULL-35-15 > 2-12-FULL-35-15. The sequence goes on from CAIXIP010000102.1 coordinate 13,079, forward strand.
TATAATAATTGATTCCATCTTTGGGGGCTGCATCAAAATCTGCATAATTTATAGTAGATGTGCTGTTTCCTGAGGCTTTTTGTTTTAATAATTCAAACCATTCATTTCCATCAATAGAGCGTTCAACAGTAAAATAATCGCTATTTTTTTCAGTCGCAGTTTCCCACTTTAAATCTACACCTTTATTATTAGTATTATAATCAGCTTTAAAAGCTACTAATTCAATTGGCAAAGGATTAAAAACAGTAGAACTTCCAAGCGTAAATTCACCCCAAGTAGTAGTTACAACAGTTGCTTTTACACTTCCAATTGGTGTTCCAACACCTGGGCCACCCTTATCTTTCCAAACACCATTGAGTAAATTTACAACTCGCAAATCAGCAACATTAGTTACCCCACCTGAATAAGCGCTATCGTAGCTCAATGTAACCAATGGGTCAGAAGAACCATTTGTTCTTTGCATTATCCAATGTTCAGTAATTGAAATATGGTTAAGGGTTCCATCCAATGCTCCTGCAGTAGGAGGTAAATACCTATAGCGACATGTTAATACATCAGTGGCAACTATGGGAGCTGCGATTGAAGCCGTTCTTAATTTAATGCCATCTCCTACAGGAAAAACAAATGTTTGATTTCCAATTTTTTCTACTAATCCGTTTACATGAGAAATATCTGAAGCCCCTGAATAAGTAGCTGCTGATTTAAAGGTAATGCTATCCGTTGCAGATTCTAATATACCATCAGTAAAAGTTGCATTATTTCCAATAATTAAATTTTTATTTACAATGATATTAGTACTTCCAACAGAAGTATTATTAATTGTAATGTTATTTACCACAAACGGCTGTGCACCACTTATCGTTTGAGTTGCAGCGCCTGTTAATTGAGTTAGTCCAGCGCCTTGCGTCATAGAAGCTTTATCATTAATTATGTTTCCTTTTATTTCAACAGTTGCATCATTAGTATAGATAGCCGTTGAATTAGTTGTGAAATTACCAGAAACAAATAATTTCCCACTTCCTTTCACTGCGATATCATTGCCGATATATATATTTTGAGAAAAAATATCGTTAACAAATAAAACCGCTACAATCAATCCTGTGTTTATAAATATTTTCATGGTTTATTGTTGTTGATTTCCGATTCAAAATTATATTCTCTTTACTTAATATTTTTTCCAACTTTTTATAAAACAATTCAGATGTAAGATTTTTTCACCTTTTGTAACTTATTGAGAGGTCCGTATAAATAGCTAATTATCATATTGCTTTGGCAGAAATCCCAAAACGTCCTACAGATTTATCATTCATCATTAGTTCAATCAAATCAAAATTGTTTTTCATCAAGGGCTTACTTAAAAAAGTAAGTACATGATTATGCTCATTTGCGATTATTGGATCAATAGGATTTACCGAACTTGTTAATATTATTATTTTGCAATTATTTTTAATTTCATCAGAAAGATTTTTGAATTGCCTAATAAATTCGTGTCCATCCATTATTGGCATATTTAAATCCAGAAAAATAAAACATGGAATCTCAAAAAGATGTACTTTGTTTTTATCGAGTTCGATCAAATATTCAAGGGCTTTATTTGCTCGTGTAAACGCGATCACTTTTTCTGCAAAATTATTTAGCTCGATCATTTTCTGATTTACAAAATTGTCGATTGAGCTATCATCAACTATAAGCACGAATTTATGAGGCACTTTGCGCGAGTTTAATGTTTCCATAACAGTGGATTATTATATTATTTATTATGGTGTAAAAGTAAACGATGTTATTGTGCAATATTTAACAGATTCACTGTAATAGTTTCTGCTGTAAGGTTTTACTGCATTTTGTAAATTCTGAATTATTTAATTACTATAATTTTAAACTATGATTAGAGTACAACAAAAAACTTTTTGCTACTAATACATTTAAATACGATACATATGAAACCAACTGAAACTAAAAAAAATATTTTTTCTGATCTGTCAGAAAAAACAGAAAAAAAATCAATAGCAAAAGAGATTAATAAAATACAGAAAAAAAAATTGCGTGACCTTGAATTTGAGACTTACGTAAAGAAGATAGAGCTTGTAATGAAAAACAAAGTACTTCTTGCTACACAAATAAAATTAGAAAAAACTGTAGATAATTTTTCGGAAATATTTAATCACGCTCCTGTTGGTTATTTTATTTTAGATAACAATGGAATTATAATAAATGTAAATATAAAAGGCTGCAAACTATTGGGAATCGATGGAAAGCAATTAATTGGGAAACCGTTTTCAGTTTTTTTACATGGAGAATCGTGTCAAGATGATTTTTACCGTCATCGAAATGTTGTGATGGATAACAATAAATTAAATAAAATTGAAACCGAGATCCTAAAAAAAGATGGATCAATCTGTTCTGTAATTTTAGGCGGAAACGTTGTAAACGATGAAAATGGCAATTTCAAGTATCATCTAACAACCATCTGTGATTTCACTAAAAGTAAAGAGGATGCAAAAAAAGTTGAGTTAGCTTTAGTAAAAGAAAAAGAGTTGAGTGAAATGAAATCACGTTTCATTTCGATGGCCTCCCATGAATTTAGAACACCATTATGTACCATTTTAATGTCGGCTTCACTAATTGACAGTTATGATAAAACGGAAGACTCTTTGAAACGGAAACAACACACAAAGAAGATTGTCTCTTCTGTAAATGGATTAAAAGAAATTTTAAGCGAATTTCTTTCAATGAGCAAAATCGAAAATAATTTAATCTGTAATCACCCCGAAACATTCAATTTAATAAAATTTACAGAAGAGACGATCGCAGGATCAATCACAGAAAATCGGATTATTAATTATAAAGATTTAGGAGAGTGTCAGGATGTTTATTTGGACTCAAAACTATTAAAAGTATGCTTAACAAGTATTATTAACAATGCTGTTAAATTTTCCTCAAATGCAAGTAAAATTGAAATAACAACAAAGAAGAATACGAACGGGAATATTAAGATATCAATTAAAGACCACGGAATTGGAATACCTGAAGAAGACAAAGCGCGTATATTTGAACCGTTTTTCAGAGCAGAAAATACAGATACAATTCATGGGATTGGTTTAGGTCTAAACATTGTAAAAAAAATTATTGAAGTAA
>CAIXIP010000103.1 GCA_903919535.1 uncultured Bacteroidota bacterium
CACTTTTATTTTTGGAAATGTCCGTTTTAAATGAATTACAAACGGTTCAATAAAACGAGCCGATTCAGATGCTGTATTATTCATTTGCTTGGGCTCACCAACAACAATGCATTCTACCTCCTCTTTTTCAATATATTTTTTCAAAAAATCTATTAGATCTTTTGAATGAACAGTTGTTAAGCCATTGGCAATAAGTTGCAATGAATCAGTAACGGCAATTCCAACACGCTTACTTCCATAATCAATTGCCATAATTCGAGCCATTTTGCAAAGTTAATAAAAAATACAAAAGCTCATCACCATAATGCGTTATCCCAAAAGAGGACAAGAGGCATAAAAAAATGAATATATTTGTCCCGAATTTTTAAGAAAAAGGGTCCTAATTAATTAATACAAATCATTCAAAAAAGATGCAACAACAAATTGAAGCGGCTTGGGAAAATCGGGAATTATTAAAAGAAACAAAAACTCAGGCTACAATTCGGGAAGTTATTGAATTACTTGATAAAGGGAAGCTTCGCGTGGCAGAACCGATAGGAAACGAATGGCAAGTAAATGAGTGGATAAAAAAAGCTGTTATTTTATATTTTCCAATTCAAAAAATGGAAACCATAGAGGTCGGAATTTTTGAATATAATGATAAAATGAAATTGAAAACCAATTACGAAGCATTAGGTGTTCGTGTTGTTCCCAATGCTGTTGCTCGCTATGGAGCTTACTTAGCAAAAGGTGTGATTTTGATGCCTAGTTATGTAAATATTGGCGCTTATGTAGATTCAGGAACAATGGTGGATACCTGGGCTACTGTTGGTTCTTGCGCACAAATAGGGAAAGATGTTCATTTAAGCGGAGGAGTAGGAATTGGCGGTGTATTAGAACCTGTTCAAGCTGCACCCGTAATTATTGAAGATGGTTGTTTTATTGGCTCACGTTGTATTGTTGTTGAAGGAGTTAGAGTTCAAAAAGAGGCTGTTCTTGGTGCAAATGTGGTACTTACAAAATCAACAAAAATAATTGATGTAACAGGTGCCGAACCGAAAGAATATAAAGGAATTGTTCCTTCTCGTTCAGTTGTAATTCCCGGATCATATACCAAGCAGTTTCCTGCAGGAAATTTTCAAGTACCATGTGCCCTAATTATAGGGCAGCGAAAAGAAAGTACAGATTTAAAAACTTCTCTAAATAATGCTTTAAGAGAATATGATGTAGCTGTTTAATTAATTTCAATTTCAAAAAACAAACACATGAAAAACACCTTCACTACTGTAATTATTTCTTTAGCAATAATAATAAGCGTTAATATATTGGGGTTGGCATGGAAAAAATCTCATCAAACACACAATTCAATTAATGTTACCGGCTTAGCTTCACGCGATTTTGTTTCCGATTTAATTGTCTGGAGTGGATCGTTTCAGCGAAAAGCAATGACAACACAAGAAGCTTTCGATAAACTGAAAAATGATATGGAGACAATTAAACTTTACCTGATTGGAAAAGGGGTTTCCGAAAAAGAGATTGTTTTCAGTGCAGTAATTATTAATAAAGAGTTTGAACACATTCGGAATAAAAACGAATCTGAAAGTGATGTGTTTACGGGATATAACTTAACACAACGGATTGAAATAGAATCGAAAAATGTTGACAAGATTGAAAAGGTCTCTCGTGAGGTTACTGAATTAATTGATAAAGGCGTAGAATTTTATTCAGATGCACCTCGATACTATTATACAAAACTTGCTGATCTGAAAATTGAAATGCTTGCTTCTGCCACCAAAGATGCTCATACACGAGCTGAAAAAATTGCTGAAAATGCAGGAGGAGGTATTGATCATTTAACATTTGCCGATATGGGAATCTTTCAGATAACAGGTCAAAATTCTGCTGAAGATTATACCTGGGGCGGAGCTTTAAATACAGCTTCAAAAAACAAAACCGCTTCCATTACTGTTAAATTGGAATTTTCAATTAATTAATTTTTAAAAATTAGAATTAAAAATGAATATAGGTTTTGACGCAAAGCGCGCATTTTTAAACACTAGTGGATTAGGTAATTATGCTCGTACTCTTATAAAATCATTAAATCAGTATTATCCTGAAAATCACTATACTTTATTTACAACCAAACAATCCGAAAACGATTTTCAGAAATATATTTCCACAAAAAAGAACATCTCAATTCAGGAACCTCAAAGTTTTATTGATAAAAAATTGCGTTCACGCTGGCGGACATATGGTATTTCTGAAATTTTGGAAGAGCAACACATGGATGTTTACCATGGCTTGAGCAATGAATTACCTTTTA
>CAIXIP010000104.1 GCA_903919535.1 uncultured Bacteroidota bacterium
CTGGTTGTATTAGTTATATTAAAGAAAAACCTTATAGGAGAATAACTTTACATGATAAAGGATATTCTACTGCTAAAATAGTATTTCTATTACATCACGGATATTTTCCTAAAAAGATATTCTTTTTTGTTGGCTCTCATTTTATCGCCCATGTGTTTTTCCTTACGCATTCTTTTTCTTGTTTCTTTAGTTTGAATTCTTTTATGATGTTCTTTAATGGCTTTTTTTTCTTCCATTTCTATTTTGCGTTGTTCTTTCCATTTTATTTTAGCCGCTTTTCGCTGAGCGTGTGTTGAAGCAGGAGCTTTGTCTTTTTCTGATTTTTGTTCCTGCGCAAGAATAGAAACAGGAGCGATGATAATAAGTAAGAAAATAATTTTACGGAACCAGTTATTCATATAATATTTGTTGAGCTGCAAATTTAATCAATATTGTGTTTTAAGCATTTAATATTCAAATTAAAAAAATGAGTAAATTTGTTAGACAAAAAAATATTCAATGAAAATTTTATTTTATTCTTTTATTTCAATTTCCTTTTTAATTTTAATTGAAAGTTGCAAAAAAAATAATGACAATGGTGTTCCTATAGCAGCCGTGGATATTTATATTTATGCAAATAATCCAAGTTTTATTAATCTTAATGCAATAGGAGGTTGGGTATACATAACTGGAGGGGTTAGAGGGATTTTGGTTTATCGTAAATCTACATCAGAATTTATGGCCTATGATCGAAATTGCACTTATCAATCTAGCGATGCTTGTGCTACAGTTATTGTAGATGCGACAAATATAATAGCAACAGACACTTGCTGTCATTCAAAGTTTTCGATGTACGATGGTTCGGTATTGCAAGCTCCAGCCGGACTGCCTTTAAAAGCATATAGTACAACTTTTGACGGAAACGTATTACATATTTATAATTAGGACTTTTTCGGAGAAATTATATTCTATTTTTATTGAAACAAAAAATCCGTTGCGAAACTCGCAACGGATTTTTTGTTAATCGAATATAAAGATTAGTATCTGTACATATCTGATTTAAATGGACCTTCTACTTGTACACCAATGTATGATGCTTGATCTGTAGTTAATACATCAAGTTCGCAATTGATTTTTGCAAGGTGAAGACGAGCTACTTTTTCATCTAAATGCTTAGGCAAAGTGTAAACTTTGTTTTCATAATTAGCTGAATTGCCCCATAATTCTAATTGAGCCAACGTTTGGTTGGTAAATGAATTACTCATTACAAATGATGGGTGACCTGTTGCGCAACCTAAGTTAACCAAGCGCCCTTCTGCAAGAACAATAATATCTTTACCATCAATAGTATATTTGTCTACTTGTGGTTTGATAACATCTTTTGTGTTGCCATAATTTTTATTTAACCAAGCCATGTCAATTTCTGTATCAAAGTGACCTATGTTACAAACAACAGCATTGTTTTTCATTGTTTTGAAGTGGCGATCAACAACGATATTTTTATTACCTGTTGTTGTTACAATAATATCAGCTTCTAAAACGGCCTTATCCATTTTCATTACTTGATATCCTTCCATAGCAGCTTGAAGTGCACAGATTGGGTCAATTTCGGTAACGATAACTCTAACACCTTGTGAACTTAATGATTCAGCTGAACCTTTTCCAACATCACCATAACCAGCAACTACAGCTACTTTTCCAGCAAGCATTAAGTCAGTTGCTCTGCGTATCGCATCAACTAAAGATTCGCGACAGCCATATTTATTATCAAATTTAGATTTTGTAACAGAGTCATTAACGTTAATTGCAGGCATGTGCAATGTTCCGTTTTTCATACGTTCGTATAAACGGTGAACTCCTGTTGTTGTTTCTTCTGATAGCCCTTTAATTCCTTTGATTAGTTCAGGAAATTTATCAAATACCATATTTGTTAAATCGCCACCATCATCAAGAATCATGTTTAGTGGTTTACGATCTTCACCAAAAAATAAAGTTTGTTCGATACACCAATCAAATTCTTCTTCGTTTAGGCCTTTCCAAGCATAAACTGAAGTTCCTGCAGCAGCAATAGCAGCAGCAGCATGGTCTTGTGTTGAGAAAATATTACATGATGACCAGGTAACTTCAGCACCTAATTCAATTAACGTTTCAATTAAAACTGCTGTTTGAATTGTCATGTGTAAACAACCTGCAATACGAGCACCTTCTAAAGGTTTTGTAGTTCCAAATTCTTCACGAAGTGACATTAATCCAGGCATTTCAGCTTCTGCTAATTTTATTTCTTTTCGTCCCCATTCTGCAAGAGACATGTCTTTTACTTTGTATTTTACAAATTTTTCCACTGATGTGTTTCCCATTTTTACGTTGTTTTTAATTAAAAAGAAATGCGAAATTAGTTGTTATTCTAGTAACAAACAAATCTCGCAAAATGATTTTATAGATAAATATTATTTTAGAGGAGTAGCAGACCAAACAATTTTCCCTGTTTTGTCAATATAAGATAAAGTCCCACCATAACTTACATAAGCCATTCCTTTATAGAAATCAGAATAGTAATCAGACCCACGCGAAATCACAAGCTTTCCTGTCTTATCAATATATTGCCACTTTGCATCTTTTAAGCTTCCGCTAACCAAAGGAGATGTGCTAACACAAGCTAATCCATCATTAAAGAAATATGCGCCAGTATAAATCGGGTTGATTATTACTTTTCCTGTTTTATCGATGTATCCAAATTTTCCTGTTTTAAAGTCGCCAATACGAATGCAAGCTAAGCCATCAGAAAATGTCCAAGCACGGTCGAATTGAGCAGGAATAACTTCTTTTCCTGTTTTATCAATATATCCCCATTTTCCCGTTTTTTCGTCTCCAATTCTAAAGTTGGCTAGGCCTTCAGAAAATTCAAAAGCTTCATCAAATTTAAAATCAATAACGGTTTTTCCGGTTTTGTCAATAAATCCCCATTTTCCATTTTTTTTCACACGAGCTAAGCCGTCTTTAAAATCCCATCCACCATCAAATTGAGCAGGGATAACAACATTTCCTGTTTTATCAATGTAGGCAAATTTTAACCCGATTTGTAAACGTGCCATACCTTCAGAAAATTTATAGGCATGTTCAGATTTTGGTTCTATTAATGTTTTTCCAGTTTTATCAATATATAAATATTTTGATCCTTCTTTTACGCAAGCAATTCCATCAGAAAAATAACCATCAGTTTTTTGATCATATTGAGCAGGAATCACCATTTTTCCTGTGTTGTCAATAAAGCCGCGTTTCCCGCCTTGTTTAACAACAGCGAGTCCTTCGTAAAACTTTTCAGCATATTCAAATTGGGCAGGTATTACAACTTTTCCTGTTTTGTTGATGTATCCGTATTTACCTTTTTCGGCAAAAGGGTAGACTGTTTCCTGAGATTTTACAGTAATTTGAGATAACAAACCAACTATAATTAACAATAATTTGATGTTGAGTGTTAATGACTTCATAACAGGGTAGCTTAAATTTTCTGTAAATATCTAAAAAAAAATGAAACGTGAAAACTTTTATAGGTATAAAAATGAAAAAATGCGCATAAATATTTGCTATGGCTCAGTCGAAATAATTAATATTGTGTTAAAATAATATTTGTTGAACAATGCAAAAATCTATTTTCTCTTCCATTACAAAAAGTAAAGAGCAAAGAAAAAAGCAATTTGCAGTTTTGGTTGACCCTGATAAATTTGAATCTTCCAAAGCGGTTGAACTGGCTGAAAATGGAGGTGCTGATTTTATTTTTGTAGGCGGAAGTATTCTTACCAATGGTAATTTTGAAGAGTGCATTCATTTCTTAAAACAACAGACTCGAATTCCTGTAATAATTTTTCCGGGTAATAATTTGCAAATAAGCAAAAATGCTGATGGCATTTTACTTCTTTCATTGATCTCGGGAAGAAACCCCGAACTTTTGATTGGGAAACAAGTAATTGCCGCTCCAATATTAAAATCGAGTAACTTGGAGATAATGCCAACAGGATATATTTTAATTGATGGAGGCAAACCAACAGCTGTTTCATATATGAGTAATACTAATCCAATTCCATTTGATAAGGATGATATTGCTATGTGCACTGCTATGGCTGGTGAAATGCTTGGTTTGAAATTAATTTATATGGATGCAGGTAGTGGTGCTATGAATGCCATTGGTGAAAAAATGATACAAAAAGTAAGTTCTAATATTTCTATACCGCTAATAGTAGGAGGAGGGATTAATACTCCTCAAAAGGCTGTTAACGCATGCAAAGCAGGGGCAGATATAATCGTTGTTGGAAACGCAATAGAAAAAGATAGTTCATTAATTAAAAAAATTGCAAAAGCAATACATGCAATATGAAAATTGAAAATTATTTTTTATGAAATTAATTGTTATTTCAAGCTCACATACTCAGGAAAACGAATCTAAAATAGTAACTCAACTTTTTGAGTCGGGACTCGAAACATTTCATTTGCGAAAACACAGCCTGTCAACAAGGAAAATGAAAGAATTGATCAATGCTATTCCTAAACATTTTCACAATCGAATAGTTATTCATTCGCATCATAATTTAGCCAGAATTTTTAATTTAAAAGGGATTCATTTGACAAAATCTCATAAAAAGCATAAGTTCAAAACCTGGCTAACCCTGAAATTAATTTATTTAAAAAATCCAAAAATTATTGTTTCTACATCATTTACAACTATCGGTGAATTGCTTGATGGGGCTCATGAAAATAGATATGATTACGTGTTTTTAAGTCCGGTTTTCGATAGTTTATCTAGCAGGTTTCAAGGAGGATTTACCGAATACAGTTTAAAATCAGCTTTGGAAAAAACAAAAAGAAATGTAATAGCTCGAGGAGGGATAGATGTTACTGCAATTGAAAAGGCGAATGCTATTGGGTTTAAGGGCTTAGCATTTTATAGCTCTATTTGGAAGAAAAAAAATCCGATTGAGGAATTTAATAAAATTGTAGAAAAATTTCAAGAGTTAAAAATTCCAATTGAATAATTTCTATTCATGAATATTTCAGAAATTTCTGCATCAATCCAGCAAGCTTTTATTTTAACAAGTGCAACCGAATGGGCAGGTTTTATATGTGCTTTAGCATATATCGTTTTAATAGCATTTGAAAACAGTTGGGGATGGTTGTTTGGAATTGTTGCCAGTGCATTAACAGTTTATTTATGCTACACAGGGAACCTGTTTTTCGAAAGTGGTTTAAATATATTTTATGTGTTAATTGGTTGTTATGGATGGTATCAGTGGTTGTATGGGTCTTCTGAGAAAAAAGAAACCAGTATTACTCAGCTATCTTTAAAAAAAAACAGTTATTTAATTATGCTTGGGGTTGTAGTTTGGATTCCCTTCGCCTTTTTTGCAAAAAAATATTCAACTCAAGCAATGCCTTATCTTGATGCTTTTATAACAGCCTTCAGTATTATCGCGACTTGGATGACTGCAAAAAAAATTATTGAAAATTGGTTGTATTGGATTTTGCTGGATTCATTGGGGATTCTGCTTTTTGCAAATCGCGGATTTTATTTATATGCATTGCTTAACATCATTTATATTTCTATGTCCGTAACCGGATATTTTTCATGGAGAAAAAAAATAATTCTGTAATTAGAGTTGCCTTAATTGGGCCTGAAAGCACTTCGAAAAGTACTCTTTCTGAATTGTTGGCGAAGCATTATAAGACAGTTTGGGTAAAGGAATATGCTCGTGAATATCTTTCTAATATCAAAAGAAAATATACTATTGATGATGTTGTTGAAATTGCAAAAGAACAATTAGAACAAGAGCTGCAATTAATTAAAACTGCGAATAGAATTATTTTTGTTGATACCGAATTAATTATTTCTAAAGTATGGTGTCTAGATGTATTCAAAGAATGTCCTGATTGGATATCCGAAAATTTAATAAGAAATAAATACGACTTTTACTTGCTTACATCTCCTGATCTACCTTGGAAGGAAGATGCTTTGAGAGAAAATCCTCACCGTAGAGAATTACTATTTGATTGGTATGAAAAGGAATTAAAGGTTGCTAATGCTAATTACGCAGTTGTAAAAGGTGTTGGTGATTCGAGATTAAAAAATTCAATTTCTTTAATTGAAAAATATATTACCAGCATCCAAAATTAATTTATAGTTTTGCCGCATCTTTAAGGGGTGTCGTTTAGAAATTAAAAAAATTAGGATTGAAATAAATTCTTCTTATATATTTTCTGAATGGCTGAGATTAAACCCATTGAATAAATGCTCTTCAACATTTATTCATACACCTGATCAGGGTAATGCCTGCGTAGGGATGGTAAGTTAAAAATAAAGTAGTCGCTTGCCCTTTGCTGCTATATGTTTAACTAAAAAAAACAAATCAAATGTTTAGTACAAAAAAAAGATCAATTGCGATAGCGTTATCAACGCTTCCATTTATGGCATTTTCACAACTCACTATTTCTGGAAAGGTCAAAAACAAAATGTCACAAGAAACTATTGCCGGTTCAACTATTAGTATTGATGATACATTTATTTCAACGCAAAGTAAATCAGATGGTAGTTATGAAATTAAAAATTTGAAAGCAGGAGTATATGTTATTCATGCTTCCTTCATTGGATTTCAAAAGTATACGGACACTGTTCATCTTACAGAAAATAAAATTATTGATATTGAACTTTCTGAAAATACAGTTTTGATGGATGAAATAATTGTTTCGTCAACCCGAGTTGATGAAAGATCAGCAATGGCATACAGTAATTTGAATAAACAACAAATTGCTGAACAAAATCTTGGTCAGGATCTTCCATATCTTTTAAATCAGCAACCATCTGTTGTTACAACGTCCGATGCAGGTTCAGGAGTTGGATATACAGGAATTCATATTCGTGGTGTAGACGCAACTCGTGTAAATGTTACCATCAATGGTATTCCTGTAAATGATGCAGAGTCGCAAGGCGCTTATTGGGTGGACTTACCGGACATTGCCTCTAGTATTGATAATATTCAAATACAACGTGGAGTTGGAACATCCACAAATGGTGCCGGTGCGTTTGGTGGAAGCCTGAATATTCAAACAACAAAATTAAATCCTAAAGGATATGGTGAATACAATACTTCTTATGGTTCATTTAATACATGGAAAAACACAGTAAACGTTGGGTCTGGATTGATAAATGAGAAATTTGCTGTTGATGCGCGACTATCAAAAGTTTCTTCGGATGGATTTATTGACAGAGCAAAATCTGATTTGAAATCTTATTATTTATCAGGGGCTTATTATGGAAAGAAAACGATTGTGAAATTTATCACATTTGCCGGATTAGAAGAAACGTATCAGGCATGGAATGGTATTCCTGAGTCTCGTTTAAAAGGCGATGTACAGGGGATGAATGATTACATTTCAAGAAACTGGTTGGATGCGGAAGATGCAAGTCATTTGCTGAATTCAAACAGTAGAACATTCAATGAGTTTTCGTATAAAAATCAAGTGGATCATTATAAACAAGATTATTATCAATTGCTTTTTTCGCACGAATTCAATAAAAATTGGAATGCAAATATTGCACTGCATTATACTAAGGGAAAAGGGTATTATGAGGAATACAAAAAAGAACAAAGCTTCGATCGTTATGGCTTGCAGAATGTAATTATAGGAGCGGATACAATCACTTCAACTAATCTGGTAAGAAGACGTTGGTTAGATAATAATTTTTATGGAACAACCTTTTCGTTGAATTATAACAACAATAAAAATTTTTCTACAACACTTGGAGGCGCCTTGAATAAATATGATGGGTTGCATTACGGAGAAATAATATGGGCAAAATATGCTAGTAATGGCGCGCTTCATCAGCATTATTATAACGATACAGCAAACAAAACAGATTTTAATGTTTTTGTAAAAGCAAATTATTTAATTGCAAAAAAACTAAATGTGTTTGTAGATATTCAATATAGAATCGTTGATTATTCGTTTCTTGGTTTTGATAATAATTTAAATAATATTCAACAAACTGCATCATTAAATTTTATAAATCCAAAACTTGGTGTTAATTATAATATCAATGCAAATGCAAGTGTTTATGCATCATATAGCATCGGTAATAAAGAGCCGAGTCGCGATGACTACACTCAATCAACTCCTGTTAGCCGTCCTAAGCCAGAGACATTAAATGATTTGGAAATAGGTTATAAGCATCATACAAAAATAGCGATGTGGGCACTGAATTTATATTCTATGAATTATAAAAATCAATTAGTTTTAACAGGTGAAGTAAATGATGTTGGAGCATATAACAGAACAAATGTTTCAAAAAGTTATCGTCAAGGAATTGAGGCTGAATTTGGTATTCAACCAATGAAGTATTTAAGCTGGACTGCTAATGTCACGCTAAGTAAAAATAAAATAAAAAACTTCAAAGAATTTATTGATAACTATGATACATGGGGACAAGATAGTATTCAATATTCTGAAACAGATATTGCGTTTTCGCCAAATATTATTGCATCAAGTACTATAACTTTTGAGCCGATTAAAAACTTGAAAATTAATTTTATTAGTAAATATGTTGGAGAGCAATTTTTGGATAACACTTCAACCCGTTCGCGTAAATTGAATGCTTTTTTTGTGAACGACCTAAGAGTTAATTACAGTATTAAATTGAAACATATTCGCGAACTTGGATTTACAGTTGCGGTCAATAATTTATTCAGTGAAGAGTATGAATCCAATGGTTATACATGGGGATATATTGCGGGAGGAACGCGTATCGCAGAAAACTTTTATTATCCTCAAGCAGGAATAAACTATATGCTCGGATTGTCCTTGAAGTTTTAGCCAGTTATTTATAAGTTGCGCCATTGTTTTTCGTTTTTATTAAACGAAAAACAATGGCGCATTTATTTTATTTAACAAATTAACCTCCAATTAGTTTAGCTACTAAGAATGCAGCAGCAGCAGCAGCAGCTCCAATAGCCATCACTTTTAATGCACCAGTAAATAATGGTTGCCCAGTTGCTTTGCTTTTGAAATAACCAAAAGCAAATAAACAAATTAAGGTAATGATTGCGGAAATTTCTAGACCAGCAAAAGGTGTATCAGTAAAAAAATATGGGAGTAAAGGAATTGTTCCTCCGACAATGTATGAAACTCCGATTGTTAAAGCGCTTTGGGTAGCACGGTTTGCATTTGGTTCTTCCAAACCTAATTCAAATTTCATCATGAAGTCTACCCACTTTTTCTTGTCTTTACATAATTCTTCCACTAGCATGTGTTGTGATTCTTCACTGAAGCCATAGTCGGCAAACACTTCTTTAACTTCTTCCTTTTCTTTTTCTGGAACGGTTTCAACTTCTTCCCATTCGCGTTTTAATTCAGAATGATAATGTTCAACTTCTGTTCTTCCTGCTAAATAACCTCCCAAGCCCATTGCGATAGACCCTGCAATTATTTCTGCAATTCCTGCTGTTATAACAATATGGTTGTCGCTTACCGCACTGCTTATACCAGCGGCTAATGCAAAAGGAACAGTTAATCCATCAGACATGCCAATAACGATGTCTGTAATAAATGCCGAGTCGCGTAAATGTTTTTCTGTGTGTATCATTAATTCTTTTTTATTACAATTATACAAATTTTCTATATCCAGCCTTTCAATTTATAATATCCAAGAGCCGTAAATTCTCTCAGACAAATAATTTCAATTTTTAAATAACTCCAGAAATTATATCTCACATCAATGTTTTCGCCAACATCAGGAATGTATTTTCTGCCACCCAATTTATTTCCGTCAAATGACAGGTTCGTATTCATGTCAGAGTCCATGGCGGGGCAGGCTCCAAGGTTTTTGAATCCAGCTTTTCTGAAAACTAAAATGGATCGTAAAACATGTTCAGGAGATGTCACGATAACAGTTTTTGAATTAACAATAGATGGAATTATTTCTAATAAACCTAAAGCTTGCGCTCGTGTATTTGTGCCAATGGTGTCGAAGGAAATTTTTGTTGAATCGACCATTTTGATGAGAAGTTCATTTTTCATTTTCCAGGAAACGGTGCTGTCTTTTGGATGCAAAATAACAACAAATGCTTCAGGATATTTTTTTGCAATTGCTGCAGTGTGATACAATCTCATTAGGTTGTCTTCACTAGGCATACCGCTTCCTCCAAGCATTACAATGTAGTCGGGTTTGAAATAATATTTCCCCTGTGTTGTGCCGAGCCAATAACGAGTCCAGTAAGGTGCAGAAGTGAAGGCGAGAATACACATTGCGAGTGCTGTGCACCCAAGAATAATGGTAATTATTTTAAATGTTTTCAGAAAATATTTTCCAATAATTTTGAAATAATCAAATGTTTTAGTCATTTTATTTTCGAATTATTGAGTTTTATTTTCCCAGTTTTTAAAGGTGATACTTCTTTGTGACAATTCTTTTCCGTCATCATAGATGTCTTCTCCAAAATTATTTTTCTCTCCTGTTTTATTATATCCTTTAACAACTATATAAAAATTACAATGAGTCTTGTCTTTTAACGAGCATACTAAATCATTAACAACGTAGCTGGTTTTAAAGAGCAGTGTGTTTATTTGAAAATCACTTGTGTTAAATTGGTCTTCGGGGATAAGTAGTTTTAATTTTAGCGAATCAGACTCTGTGTACTTTTTCTGAAATTCTTTACTAGCAGAAGTAAATGATTTATATGCAATTAGAACATCTTCTTTGTTTCCATAACGATGCAATTCAAGTTGAAGAATTTCCTGTTTTTTCATTTGTTCATCCAAATGAATGATAACTCCTAAATCATTTATTTTTCTGCAATTTATTACAAAACCCTCCTTGACAATAGTATTAAAATTATTTGATGTAATAATTGGGGCTTTCCCAATCTCGACTTGAACGAATTTTAGATGGAGTTTAAAAGAGCAAAAAAATAAAATGATAGAAAGAAATAGTACAGATTTTATTTTCATAAGATTTAATTGATTGACGTCATATTTTGAAACTCTGTTTAAGTTTACGAGAGTTTATTTAAAGTTTACATATAAAGAATGATGAAAAAATTATCGAATAAAAATAATTGAAATAGTAATTTTCAAATAAAAAATTCAACATTTCTAGCTGCAGTTTTTTATTTGACAATTGATATTACATGGTAACATTATATACATTTCCATTAATAGTTACAGTTGCCTGATCATCACATGTACCATTTCCAAAATCAACAATACGTGGAGCTAAATTAGCTGGAGTCAATGTTAACGATCCACTTTCGATCCATTTGCAATTCAAAGCAACAATTAATGGAGAATTTATTAAAACGGTAAAAGTGTTTCCATGAACACCTGTTCCATTTGCAGATCCGGTTATTGAATATACATCATCCCATGGATTTAGATTTGTATTTTCACCTGCAATCCATTCACGAGTTCGTGTCGAGTTCCATTTGATCATTCCATTTGGAGTAGTAACACTTGCATTTTGAACAATGATAGAGTATGATAAATGACCATTCAAATTAATCCCATTATTCGTTATAGTATGTGTGCCGACTTGTACTAAATTATTATTGTGATAATAATTGTTTAACCCAATTGTGATTACGGTGCCTGCTTTTCTGTATTGTCCAGAAAAAGTTGCAGAAATTATTCCGCGTCTGTAATTGCCATCTGCACATAAGCAATTTGTTGTCCCGAAATTTATTGTTAATGTTTTTGGCCATGTGGTTGTGTCAAGAATAGTGGGCGAAAGACTATAAGTGGCACAGCTTCCAATACGCAATTGCATTGTAGAATCAGAAAATTCGCCTATTGATTTAAAGATACCTGCAAATGCGTTTTCTGCTATTGAATTATCGCGAGCTGCGGTCGTATCTTTGTCGTCATTTTTGTCAGATTTTTTACATCCTGTATATATTAGACCTATTGTAAATAAAAGTACAATACCGGAAATAATGCTTTTTGTTTTCATGGATAAAAAATTAAATTTAACAATATCAAATTTAGGAATTTTTTTTATTATCGAAGACGGCATTTTATATAATAGACAGTCAATACTTTTCCGCTCTTATTGTATTGAAAACAAAAAAGCCCATTACAAAACTTTGTAATGGGCTTTTTTGTTTTATTAAAATTATTGCATTACAATATTGTAAGTTGTTCCGTTTAAAGTTGCTGTAGCAGTCGCATCGCAAGTTCCTGCACCATAGTCAAAAACAATCGGGTAGTTAGGGTAGTCTGCTAATGTTAAGGTAAATGAGCCACTAACAATCCAGTGGCAATTAACATTTACTTGCAAGGCGGTATTAATTAACAAATTATAAGCTCCACCATCAGCAGAAACACCATTTGCAGTACCGGTAATTAGATATACATCATTAATAATATTATAAGGAGTATCATAACCTGCAAAAAATTCTCTGTTTTGGTTGGTGTTCCAGGTGCTATGTGTCCCATTTGTAGGGTGGGTGATTATAGCATTATTTACAATAACATTATAAACTAAATGCCCGTTTGAAACATGTCCCATGTTGGTAATTGTTTGAGTTCCTTCCACATGGTAATCGTTATGATAATAATTGGTAAGAGTTATTGTAATTACTGTTGCAGAATCCTGATAAGGTCCGGTAAAAACAGCTTTAATAATACCTCTTCTGTTATTGTAATCAGATCCTAAACAATTGGTTGTCCCAAAATCAATAGTTACAGTTTTTGGCCATTGTGTTGTATTAAATGGCGATATTGTTACAATAGGATATGTTGAGAGTGTTGACGCAGCAGAGCGTATGGTGTTAGAACTATCTGCTACAATACTTATTTGTTTCCAGATTCCCGCAAAAGCATTATCTGCAACAGCATTATCCGTTGCAGCATTCGCATTGCTTGGTTTTTTGTCTTCCTTTTTACAACCTGCATATACTAACCCGATTGTAAGAGCAAGGAGAATGCTTGTAATGATGTTTCTTGTTTTCATTGAAGGGGATTTTAATGTTCGTTAAACCAAAATTAAGATTTTTTTTCTAAAGTGATAAAATCGTGTGGGTAGATATTTTTCTCATCTGTGGTGCCATTTATTCGATTCGTTTCATGCCATTCGTCTGGGTTCAAATTAGGAAAAAAGGAGTCGCCTTCAAAGTTGTGATATATTTTAGTAAGATATATCTTGTCCGTATAACGCAGAAATTGTTTATATATTTCGGATCCACCTATAATAAAAATTTCTTGATCCCCTGTTTGTTTTGCTTTTTCAATAGCTTCCTCAATTGAAGAAACCACAATTGCTCCCTGTGCACTATAATTAGCTTGCCTCGTAATTACAATATTTGTTCGGTTAGGTAGTGGGCGAAATTTTTCAGGAATGGATTCGTAATTCTTTCTTCCTGTAATTACACAATGACCATTTGTTTTTTCTTTGAAATATTTCATGTCGGCAGGCAAATGCCAAATCAGCGAATTGTCTTTTCCGATGACATTATTTTCTGCTACAGCTACAATTATTGAAATCATTATTTTCGATTAAACTATTTATACTGCTACTGCAGCTTTTATATGTGGATGTGGGTCATAGCCTTCCAACGTAAAATCCTCAAACTTAAATTCAAAAATATCTTTAATTTCCGGATTTATTTTTAATGTAGGAAGTGCTCTAAAATCCCGCG
The DNA here is from genome assembly GCA_903919535.1 of uncultured Bacteroidota bacterium. Classification (GTDB taxonomy): domain Bacteria; phylum Bacteroidota; class Bacteroidia; order 2-12-FULL-35-15; family 2-12-FULL-35-15; genus 2-12-FULL-35-15. The sequence goes on from CAIXIP010000104.1 coordinate 13,653, forward strand.
ATAATTGAAGATTAGCTTGTTCGATATGATTTGAATATAAATGAGCATCTCCTAATGTGTGAATAAATTCACCAGGTTGCAAATTACATACTTGCGCCATCATCAAAGTTAAAATAGCATAGGATGCTATGTTGAAGGGGACACCTAAAAAAATATCTGCACTGCGTTGATACAATTGACAACTTAGTTTTCCATCAGCAACATAAAATTGAAAAAAAGCATGACATGGAGGTAATTTCATTTTATCAATTTCCCCTACGTTCCATGCACTAACAATCATTCTTCTGCTATCGGGGGAGTTTTTTATTTGGTTGACCACTTGTGTGATTTGATCGATGTGTCTCCCATCGGCAGCAGGCCAGCTGCGCCATTGTGATCCGTAAACAGGACCAAGATTCCCATTCTCATCAGCCCATTCGTCCCAAATACTAACACCATTTTCTTTTAAATATTTTATGTTAGTGTCACCTTTTAAGAACCAAAGTAACTCATGTAAAATAGATTTCATGTGTACCTTTTTTGTGGTCATCATTGGAAATCCTTCTTGAAGATCAAAACGCATCTGATACCCAAAAACACTTATTGTACCTGTTCCTGTTCTGTCAGTTTTTTTTGCGCCTTTATCTAAAACGTGACGCATTAAATCATGGTATTGTTTCATTGTAATTTTTTATCCTTTTTTTATTTCGTTACTTTTTGAATCGCCACCTTCAGGTTTTTTAGTGGCATCTATCATTTCCATTAATTTTAAACCTAATAAGCCATTCATTGGATTTGCTTCGCCACCACTTCCATTAATAAGAACCTCAGGAATTATTTTTATTTTTCCTTTGCCAATCTCTTCGGTGATCTTGTATTTTGTGAAGTTGTCGCCCCCCATAGCACCTACAGCTAATTCATATGCTTCGGCAGTAGATTTACCAATTGCTAATATTTTTCCTGCTTCTGCAGCTCCTGTCACAGCAATCTTTTCAGCATCAGCATTAGCATTTAATCTTGTTGCTTCAGAATCAGCTTGAGCCTTAAAGCGTGTAGCTTCAGCAGTTGCAGAAGCACGCATTTTAATAGTTTCGGCTTCGGCTTGTACTTGAAGTTTTATACTTGTTGCATCTCCTTCTGCTTTCTTAACGGTAGCGTTGGCAGTTCGCTCAGCAATCTCAACACTTTGTTGTGCCTTAACGATTTCTTTTTGCATGTCAGCAATTGCAGTTTCTTTTTCTACACCTTGACGTTTTTCTTGTGCTTTTTGCTGTGTAGCAAATGTTAATTCTTCCTCTTGCGCAATTTTTCTGTCTGTTAATGTTTTCATTAAAGAAGCAGGTGGTACGATATCTCCGATCAATGTATCCACAGCATTTACATTATACTCTTCTAATACTTTTCGGATATGATCTTTTGCAGATTGCTGACGTTCTTTACGTGTTCCAAGGAAAGAAATTACATCGCTATCCTGCGCTGAATTTCTAAAGTAGTTACCTATGGTTGGCTCCAAAACTTGTGAAACTAAATTGTTCATGTTTCCGAAACGTGCAATTACTTTTGGTGCTTCAGTTGAAGGAATGTGAATGATCTGCGCTACATCTAAATTGAAAGGGAAGCCATCCTTAGATCGAACGGTAATAGTTGATAGGTTTTTGTCCAGATTATGTGATTCGCTTCTTGCATTCGCCCAATTCAAAACCAAATTTGTGGTTGGTACCAATTCCACTTTCATAATGTACTTATTGATCGGATATTTTCCTGGTCCATATGGCTCATTCCAAACGCCTTTGTGCCCTTTTTCATAAATATTGCCGTGCTTAAATTCAATGCCACTCGTGTCTTTACCCTCTAATCCGATATAGGAAATAACAACACCAACATGTCCGATAGGGATTTCTGTCATAGGTGTTTCTTCAATTTGCACTGCCCATGGATTGATATTGTATGAACCTGCTAAAATAATCTGAGGTTGTAAACCTCTATTACCGTCATTTTTTAAGAAGGTATCAAAATCCTGAAAATTATTATGACCATCAATATATTTACCCGCAATTTGTTCTCCACCAATCGGAGTTCCATCCAAAGTAGTTACGATACCGACCATACTTTCGTGAATCTGTATCATATCAACTTCGCTGACAGTAAATAATAAAGTGTTAATTCGATACGACCCTGCAGTAATATATGCTGATTGGCGACCTTTTTGTCCATTAGCATTTAAAAATTTTTCTGCATCCTGAAAATTGTCGCAATCAACCTTTCTTCCGAGAATAGCTCCTGTAGGAATTGCTGCACCATCCTTAGATAATACCAATCCAATTTTCCCCTGCGGTATAATGATAAATGGTTGTCTAGTAATATCGTATTGCCAAACCCACATCCAAAAATACAAACCTGGGGCAAGCGTTTTTGCTTGAAAACCTGCTTCTCCTTTTGTTGCAACCATTCTGCTGTCAGTTAATTCTTTGAATTCACCAAACAGAACAAATTTTTTGGTAACTAATCCTATTCTGTCTTCAGGAATTATTACCATTCCAAATAAAATACGTAGAATGACTTTGTAGAGTACGATGATAAGTATAACTACAAGTATCCACCAATAACTAATAAGATATTCCATAAAGAGAAATTTAGGGGTTAGTTTAGTCTGATAAAAAATAATTTCGAGTAAATGTACTTTGAATTTTTGCTGCTTTCCAACAATAAAGGTGTGATAATATTCACAATCTATCAACGTTTTTCAGATGGTAGAAAAATGGAAGGAGGGGGTATGAATTAATTGATTTTCGAATCTATAATAGCAATGAAAATAGTATAAAAGGAACTAAAATAAATCTAATCCTAAAAAATCTATTCGTTAATAAATTATCGTAGAGTTTGATTATTCGAGCACTTACTTAGTAAAAAAAGCTAATGTTTTATGCTTTTTAATTCATCAGGGTTGTGCTTGTGTTTGAATAATATTGCAAATGCAATAGAAATTATTAAAGCATAAATTGCAAAGGAAAGCCAAATCGAATGCCAATCTTTTACCGTACCGGAAGTGAAATATTTGTCAATAACATACCCGCTTATTGAACTTCCAAGAATGGCTCCAAAACCATTGGTTACCATCATGAATAATCCTTGAGCGCTTGAACGGATTTTCGAATCAGTAGAGGTTTCTATAAATAATGATCCTGAAATATTAAAGAAATCGAAGGCCATTCCATAAACAATGCAGGATAAAATAATCATCCATAACCCACCTGAAGGGTCACCAAAAGCAAATAATCCAAAACGTAGCACCCAAGCAATCATTGAAATTAGCATAACTTGTTTGATTCCAAAGCGTCTAAAGAAAAATGGAATTGCCAAAATAAACAACGTTTCAGAGATTTGAGAAATCGACATTATTATAGTTGAATATTTCACAACAAATGAACTTTCGTATTCCGGAACTTTTGCGAAATCCGATAGGAATGCATCTCCGTACATGTTTGTCAATTGCAAGGCTGCCCCTAAGAACATGGAGAACATAAAAAACAATGCAATTTTATAAGTGCCAAAAAGTTTAAAAGCATCTAACCCCAATTTTTGTATAAAAGTTGAGTTTTCAGAAATTAGTTTCTGTGGAGGGCATTTAGGTAATAAAAAGGAATAAATCCCCAAAACAATCGCTGCAACGGCTGAGATATAAAACATGTTTGCCGATGCTTTATTTCCAGAAAGATTTGTTATCCACATTGCAACAATAAATCCAACTGTTCCCCAAACGCGGATGGGAGGAAAGACTTTCACCACATCAAAATCATTGTTTTTTAAGATTGTGTATGCGATAGAATTAGATAATGAGATGGTTGGCATGTAACAGAGCATTGCCATAAAAATTACCCAAAAAAACGAAGTAGGAGTATTTACCTGAGGAATATAAAGAAGTATTAAACCTCCCAAAATATGCAGAATTCCATATAACTTTTCTGCATTTATCCATTTGTCAGCAATAATACCTGTTAAAGCAGGCATAAAAATTGAAGAAAGTCCCAATGTTGAAAATATGGCACCAAATTCGGCACCACTCCACTGTTTAGTTGCAAACCAATAATTCCCAACGGTGATTAACCAAGCACCCCAAATAAAAAATTGAAGAAAACTCATTAATGTGAGGCGGCTCTTAATACTCATAGGTTTTTATTTTTCTAGAAAGGATGACTTAATTCCGCAAACTATTATTCAAAGAAAATTTAAATGTGAATTTTAAATTTGATTCTATTTAATCTGGTTAAGACTTTTTGCGATTATTTATTTCATCACGAATTCGTGAGGCTTTTTCATAATCTTCATCGCTTAATGCAGCTTCAAGCATTTGCTTTAATTCTTCTGTAGATTTTTTTAGTAGATCTGTTTCTTCAACTTCCACAAGGTCTTCTGAGTTCACATTGTCATTAGCAGCAGCAAGAGCTTCTTCATCTAAAATGATTCCTGCTTGCGATAAAATGAATTCATATGTATTTATAGGGCAATTAAAACGAACTGCAAGAGCAATAGCGTCAGATGTTCTTGCGTCTATTTCCACTTCTTTCGCACCATCACTACAAATCAATTTCGCGAAAAATATCCCTTCTACTAAATTGTAAATGATGACTTCACTGATAACAATATTAAATCCTTCGGCAAAACTTTTAAATAGATCGTGAGTAAGAGGGCGGCTAGGAGTCATTTTTTCCAATTCAATTGCAATTGCTTGAGCCTCAAAACCGCCAATAATTATTGGCAATCTTCTTTTCCCTTTTGTTTCACCTAAAACAAGAGCATAAGCACCTGTTTGTGTTTGACTGTATGATAATCCTACAATTTCTAATTTAACTTTTTTCATCTAAATTTTTTAATCCACCGACCTTTAAAAAAACGTAAAATGCAATTCTGATAAATCTAAATTACTAATAAATAGCAATCGAGACTTTAAAATTGAAAATTAATTCTGATTTGTTTTGAAATTTTTTACTGCCTGAATTAATTTCGGAACGATTTCAAATGCATCTCCTACAATTCCATAATCAGCAGATTTGAAAAAAGGAGCTTCCTTGTCAGAATTAATTACAACAATTGTTTTGCTTCCGCTTACTCCTGCAAGGTGTTGAATAGCACCGGAGATTCCGATTGCAATATATAGGTTAGGACGAATAGCTAAGCCTGTTTGGCCAACATGTTCGTGGTGAGAACGCCAGTCCATATCTGAAACTGGGCGAGAGCATGCTGTTGCAGCGCCAAGTTCTTTTGCTAGATCTTCAATCATTCCCCAGTTTTCAGGGCCTTTCATTCCTCGTCCGGCAGAAACAACCAAATCAGCATCTGCTAAATTTAATTCAGAAGTGTCTTTTTTTACTTCTTTTACTTTTATAGGAGAGTTTACATTGTCAAGGTTAACTGCAAATTCAACTACTTCAGCTGTGTTGTCGCTTAGTTCAACAGCAAATGAATTTGGTAATAAAGAAATTACTTTTTTCGCTGAATTAATATTGTAAGTTGCTACAGCTTTTCCAGAGAATACGTTTTTCTTTACAGAAAAGGAATCACCTGAGATAACCGGATTGTCTACCGCTCCAGCAACCATTCCTGCCTTTAATTTGGCAGCCAGGCGGGGTGCGATTGCTTTTCCTGAAAAATCGTTTGAGAAAATAATAATATTTGCTCCTTCTGCAGTTGCAGCTTGTTCAATTGCAGCAGCTAAATATTGGGAGTCAAGGTTTGCTAATTTATCGTTTTTAAGTTTTAATACTTTTTTTGCACCTGCTTTTCCAAGGTCATTACAATCCACTTCTCCAACAATAATTGCAGTTGCAGTTGTGTTTAGTTGCGCAGCAATGCGGCTTCCGTAGTTAACGGCTTCTAATGAAGATTTTTTGATCTTGCCTTTTGCTATTTCTGTATATATTAGAACTGACATGTTTTTTAATTTTAGAGTTTTTTGTTTTTTTTGTTTCGAATCAAGTAGGCGGTGATTTTAACTTAAATTGCTTTTGCTTCGTTATGCAATAGCTCAATTAGTTTTTCAGGAGTACTGGAATCAATAAACTTACATTCAGTTCTGCCAGGAATTAAGGTGAACGATGCAATATTTGTTAATTTGTCTGCAGCAGCAGCTGGTAATATTTGTAAAGGCTTGGTACGGGCAGCCATAATGCCTCTCATGTTTGGAATACGAGCTTCTGCCATGCCTTTGTTTGCAGATAGAACAAGTGGCAAAGTACATTCAAGCACTTCTGTTCCTCCATCAATATCATGTTCAATTGTAGCTAAATTGCCTGTAACTTCAAGTTTTGTTGCCATAGAAATAAAAGGCAAATTTAACAATTCAGCAAGCATACAACCCATCATTGCGCTGTTGTAGCTGATGGTTTCTTTACCAGCCATAATAAGGTCAAATCCTTTATCCTTTGCATATTCTGAAATTTGCTCAGCAACGGCAAAAGCATCGCTTGGTTCTACATCAATTCGAACTGCATCATCAGCCCCAAGTGCAAGTCCTTTGCGAATAGTCGGTTCGCTATCTACAGTGCCAACATGAATAATAGTAACGCTTCCTCCAAGTGTTTCTTTTAATTCCAATGCACGTACCAAAGCGTACCATTCATCAAAAGGGTTTATAACAAATTGAACTCCTGCAGAGTTAAATGTGGTATCATTATTTGTAAAACTTATTTTAGTAGTTGTGTCGGGCACATTACTAATACAAACTAATATTTTCATATGTGAATTTTTTAAATTTTTTTTAGGAAGCGCAAATTTAATAATATATGCCAAATTAAAAAATGAAATATATTAGGTAAAAAAGGGAATTCAATCCTGTTTAATGTTTTTAACAATAAATACTTTCCTTTCTTTCCTTTGTCTCAATATTTAATGTTTTCCCTCTGTTTTTATTTGAAATTTCTATCAAAGCCTTTTGAATATTGAAGTGTTGACAGTTTTAAGGTTTTTATTATGCTGTTTTGCATCTTTTTTAACACGTGAAATTTTAATTATTATCATCGACAAGCAAAATATTTTTTCAAATATTTGTGTAGTATGTAAAAATAAATGTAGATTTGCGCAAATTTTAATTAAAATCACAAACAAAACAATGAAAAAATTATTTACATTAGTTGCTGTAGCTTCGATGTTTACATTCGTAGCTTGCGGTCCTTCTGCAGAAGAAAAAGCTGCTGCAGAGAAAAAAATTGCAGATTCAACTGCTGCTTACAATGATCAACTTGCTGCTGCTGAAGCTGCAAAAGCTCAAGCTATTGCTGATTCAACTGCTGCATTTACTGCTGCTGAAGCTGCAAAAGCTCAAGCTACAGCTGATTCAATTGCTGCTGCTGCAACAAAAAAAGGTGGTAAAAAGAAATAATTTTCTTTTTATTCAAAAAAAGAGCTCCAAAATTGGGGCTCTTTTTTTTTGTTCTCGATTGATTTTGTGCATTATCTTACCGTTTAATAAATAAATCGACCATTAAATAAGAATTCTAATTAATAGCAACTTTTTTATTTACTATTGTTCCAAATCGAATAATGGTGAGTAAAAAAGAAAAAAATAATTCCTTTAGATTACCTGCATGGTTTTTTTGCATTGTTAATTGGAGTTGGAATATTTCATTAATCAATCTCACATTAGCATAATTTATTTTTTAGATCATTTTTATGTATCTTTTTTTCAAAATTGAATTATGGAATAAATCGTCCATAAATAAAGTCTTTATGAATAAAAATCTTGCTCTTGTCCTCCTGTTTCTTTTGTGTTCAGCCGCTGTGTTTTCTCAAAAAATGACAATTTCAGGCAATGTTCGTGATACGGTTTCTAAAATCCAATTGCCAAATGCTGTTGCTATGGCTGTTCGAATAAAAGATTCTTCCCTTGTGGCTTTTGCTCGAACCGATGCAAAGGGCATTTTCGAGCTTTCTGGACTTACAATTGACACACTTCAAATAATAGTGTCGCATCCAAGATTTGGGGAACAATCGTTTTATGTTTTTGGCAGTGCGACCAACAATACATTTGATTTTGGGAAAATCATACTTCCTCCAAAAAGTCAGCAGTTGAAAGAAGTTGTTATTTATGCTTTTAAAGACCCTGTTTATTATAAGGGAGATACTTTAATTTATACTGCCGATTCATTTAAAGTAAGACCAAATGCTACTGTAGAAGATTTATTAAAAAAACTTCCGGGAATTAAAGTAGATGGTCAAGGGAAAATTACCTCTCAAGGGAAAGCCGTTGATCAGGTATTGGTTGATGGCGATGAGTTTTTTGGTGCTGACCCAACAGTTGCAACAAAAAATCTTGCAGCAAATGCGGTTGAATCGGTTCAGGTTTATGAAAAAAAGAATGAAAGTACGGAAGAAGGAGCAGAGGAAACCGTGAATGTGATGAACTTAAAATTGAAAGAGGATGCCAAGAAGGGTTATTTTGGAAAAGTATCCGGTGCTACCGATTTTCAGAAATTTTATGAAGGGGAATTTCTTGCCAATAAATTTAATAATAAACAAAAGATATCTGTGTTTGCTTTAGGAAGCAATACTCCACGTTCTACATTTGGTTGGGGAGATATGTATAAATATGGTTTGGATAACGAATCTGATTGGCAATATAATGAAGAAGATGATATGTATTTTTCTTATAACAATAATCAAAATACAGGCATTCCACAAACAATTAAAACGGGGTTTTATTATACAGATAAAATTTCATCGAAGACCAAGCTAAATTTAAATTACACCTATAATAACAATCAGTTAAAAGCTAAAACACAAACACGCTCGCAATACTTTCTGGCTGATACAACATATACTACAGATAACACGAGTGAATCAAGTCAATTAAATGAATCACATGCAATAAATTTTGGTTTTGTTCAATCATTGGATTCATTGACAGAGTTGGAAATAACCCCCAAGTTTAAATTTAATACCGCTCAAATAAGACGTAATGAAATTACAGATTTTATTGCCGCTTCTGATACATTGATTCGAAGAACGGACATTGAAAATTCGAACAATGCTCAAGGTTACGATTTGAATAGTAAAGCTAAAATCACACGTAAGTTCAAAAATAGAGATCGTTTATTTGTTGCTACATACAATTATATCTTGAGTGAAAACCAATCAACAGGCACATTAAAATCATACAATAGTTTTTTTGTTAATGGACTTTCGCCTTCAGATAGTATTAATCAGAAAAAAAACAATGAAAGTTCAACTCAGTCGCATGCTGCAAATATCAAATATACTGAGCCGTTGACAAAAAAAATCAAATTGGAATTTGTTTATGACTTTAATTTCAGCAAAGGAATACAAGATAAAAAAGCGTTAAATTATACCAATGGTGAATACTCTTCGAAAGATAGTATCTATTCAAATAATTTTGAAAACACCAGAATGTCAAATCGTTTTGGAACAAAATTTATATACGAAGTAAAAAAACAAAGCTTAACGATTGGTGCAAAAGTGAGACAGGTAACTATCGACAATAAAAATTTAATTACTCAGCAAAATATAAAACAAACAGTAAGTAGTATTTTACCAAATTTCAGCTATAGGTATAAGTTTAGTGATAATAAGCAACTCAGGTTTAAGTACACAACCAATTCAAATCAGCCTACTATTAATCAATTACAACCTATACACGATAATAGCAATCCTAATCAGATAATTATAGGTAATCCGGATCTGTTGCCAACTTTCGAGAATAATTTTAACTTGTCATATAATTCGTATGCCAATATTTCCAAAAAATATATTTGGGCTAGTGTTAATTTTTCAACAATCAACAATGCTTTTTCAAATTCAACTAAATATGATAGTATAGGAAGAACTATTTCTAAACCTATAAATGTAAATGGCGATTATAATGGTAATGCCTATTTTTCTTTAAGTGTGCCATTCTTTTCGAAAAAAGTAACTATTGGCCCCAATTTGAGTTGTTCAAATAATAATTATTCGAGCTATATTAATGATAAAAAGAACATTACGAATTCTACAAATGCGGGAGCCGGATTAGATTTTTCTGTTGAACTAGATACACTTGATTTTAGAATTGGATATACTTTCGATTATACTGATCCGACATCAACATTAAATTCGGCAAGCAATAAACCGTATTCTCAGCAAAAAATTTCAGCATCCTTAAATTTGAAATTGCCATGGAAGTTTTCCCTTGCAACAGATGCCGAATATAATATAAATAGCCAGCGTGCCAAAGGATACAATATCAATTATGTTTTATGGAATGCATCATTGAGTAAAACTTTTTTTAAGAAAGAAAATTTTATTGTTTCATTGGAGGCAACCGATCTCTTAAATCAAAATATTAGCACTAACCGAAGTGTTCAAGACAATGTTATTTCAGATACTAAAACGAATATTATAAATCGTTATTTTTTATTGAAAGCCGTTTTTAAGTTTAACAGCAATAAAACCAAAGAAAATGAAAATGATTTTTAGGAATAGTTTATTGTTAGGCATTCTGTTTTTTATTGTTAGCAATTCAATTGCTCAAATTTCGAGTGGAAAAATTGTTTATGAGCGAAAAACAAATCTGTATAAAAAGTATAAAAGTCAGGATGTAAAAGATTGGATGGATGAAGAGGATAAAAACAAAACAGATGTTTTTGAGCTTTATTTTAATGATACCCTTTCCTTATTTAAGCCTCAGGATAGTGACTTAAAAGAGAGGATGAGTTGGGCTACCAGCAAAAATGTGGTTTCGCAAAATTTTAAAACTGAAAGTCGGTTGACCATAAAAAAAATATGGGGAGAGGAATTATTTGTAGCAGATACTTTGTATAAGCGTCACTGGAAAATTACAGATATCAAACGTGTTATATGCGGATATAGTTGCCGAAAAGCAATTTGGCAAGCGAATGATTCTACTAGAGTTTATGCTTGGTATTGTGATGAAATAATTCCAAGTGTTGGCCCAGAAAGTTTTTACGGATTACCAGGAGCTATTTTGGGTTTGGCAACAGAAGATGGAGGTGTAATTTATTTTGCTAAAAGTGTCGAGATGATACAACCCGATATAAAAACACTTACAATTAAAACGGGGAAAAATACAATTTATACCTATTCTGAGCTGAAAGCAAAGTTTCAAAAAGATTATGGTAAATACCCTTGGGGGAAAACAATGATCAAAGAAAATTTCGGGATCTGGTAAAGCCTTAGATCAATTTTTTTTATCTCCAATTTTAGTTGCTTCCATCAATGCACATTTATCACAAGCGCTTTTCTTTTTAATACTATTGTATATTCTTCTTCCAACATAAATTGTGGCAAGTAATAATAGAATATACGAGGCAATTTCTTGTGACATTTATTTGTTGATTAGCAAGTCAAATTTACGAAAAATTGGCGGAATTTTCTTAAATGAAGATGATATTTAATATCATGTTTCTCTATTCAACTCGCTAATTTTTAATATTTTTGCTCTTCAAAATTTACAATAGGATTTATGGTCACAGCTGAAGCGCCTTTAATTTACAATCGAAAAAAACTCAAAGACGACACTCTCATTGCTTTGTACAAAGGGCTTTTGAGGCCTCGTATGATAGAGGAAAAAATGTTGTTGTTGTTGCGTCAAGGGAAAATTTCAAAATGGTTTTCCGGAATAGGACAAGAGGCAGGTACTGTTGGCGTGACAATGGCATTAGATAAAGACGAATATATTCTACCTATGCACCGTAATCTTGGTGTATTTACATCTCGCGGTATTCCATTGAATCGTTTGTTTTCACAATTTCAAGGGAAGCCAAGCGGTTTTACAAAAGGTCGTGACCGGTCATTTCATTTCGGAACGCAAGAATATAAAATTATTGGAATGATTTCTCATCTTGGTCCACAATTAGGAATTGCAGATGGAATTGCATTGGGAAATTTATTAAAGAAAAATAATAAACTAACCTTGGTTTTTTCTGGCGATGGAGGTGCAAGTGAAGGCGATTTTCATGAAGCATTAAATGTTGCAGCAGTTTGGAACTTGCCCGTAATATTTACTGTTGAGAATAATGGTTATGGTTTATCTACACCGAGCAACGAACAATTCAAGTGCAAACAATTTGTTGATAAAGGAATTGGTTACGGAATGGAAGCCATTCAGGTTGACGGAAATAATGTTTTAGAAGTGTATGATACAGTTAAAAAAATAGCTGAATCTATTCGGATTAATCCTCGCCCTGTATTGTTGGAATTAATAACATTCCGCATGCGTGGACATGAAGAAGCTTCAGGTACTAAATATGTTCCGAAAGAATTGTTTGACATCTGGGGTAAAAAAGACCCATTAAATAATTACGAAAAGTTTTTGTTAGAAGAAGGTGTGTTAGATGAAAAAATGATTGAAGATTTTCGCGCAGAAAACAAACACGAGATTGAACATGCCATTGAACTTGCATTTGCTGAGAATTTGCCAGCGCCAAATACAGAATTGGAACTAAATGATATGTATGCGCCTTTTGTATTGAATGAAGTTAAACCTGAAGGGAATAAAACCAATAAGCGTTATCTGGATGCTATTTCAGATGGTTTGCGCTTAGCAATGCGCAAACATGAAAATCTTGTTTTAATGGGACAGGATATTGCTGGATACGGAGGTGTTTTCAAAATTACAGATGGCTTTGTTGCAGAGTTTGGTAAAGAGAGGGTGCGTAATACGCCTCTGTGTGAATCTGCAATCGTTGGCGCAGGAATGGGATTGTCAATCAATGGGATGAAAGCTATGGTTGAAATGCAATTTGCAGATTTTGCTACAGAAGGATTTAATCAGATTGTTAACAATCTTGCAAAAACACATTATCGTTGGGGAGAAAATGTTGATGTGGTAGTGCGTATGCCAACAGGAGCGGCTATGGCATCCGGGCCATTCCATTCTCAAAGTAATGAAGCATGGTTTTTTCATACACCAGGCTTGAAAATAGCATATCCAGCATTTGCAAGTGATGCAAAAGGCTTGCTATTGACAGCTTTTGAAGATCCTAATCCTGTTATGTTTTTTGAACATAAAGCATTATACAGAAGTATTTCTGAAGATGTTTCAGATGATTATTATACCATTCCTTTCGGAAAAGCCCGTTTAGTGAGAGAAGGTAATGATCTCACTATTGTTACATATGGACTAGGTGTTCATTGGGCAATGGAAATTTTGGATAATCATCCTGAGATAAAAGCTGATCTTATCGATTTGCGAACTCTTGTTCCATTGGATAGAGAGGCAATAATTAATTCTGTAAATAAAACAGGAAAAGCCATTGTTTTGCATGAAGATACGTTGACAGGTGGAATTGGGGGGGAGCTTTCTGCAATTATATCTGAAAACTGTTTCGACAAGTTAGATGCTCCAGTTATGCGTTCTGGCAGTTTGGATACTCCTGTTCCGATGAATTCGGATTTGGAATGGAACTTCTTACCAAAGTCGCGTTTCGAAAAACAATTGCTGGATTTGTGGAAATATTAGAAAAATAATCTTGATATAGTTTTATTTAAATGACTGAATGCCTTAATCTAGTTGAGGTATTCAGTCATTTTTATTTATTACTTTTGCAAATCAGAAAGGCAATTTGAGTAGGTAGAGGATGTTTTTTTTTATTGGAATAAGAATATGAAAAGAGTTTTTAATTATTTAATGAGCTTATGTTTTTTGATGTTGACTGCAAATCAAAGTATTGCTCAAAAAAGCTATAATGATTCTCTTCTTGATGTTTGGAATAACAAATCAAATCCTGATACGATTAGATTAGATGCTATCGAAGATGTTATTTGGGACTATATGAATTTCAATTTAGATACTGCATTAATATATACTTTTCAGCAGCTTCAGTTTGCAAAGAAGGTGCATGAAAAAAAGTGGGAGGGTGGTTCCTATAACAATTTGTGTGTAATTTATAAAAATAAGGGCGATTATGAATTAGCTTTAAAATATGGCGACACCTCTTTATTAATTAATAAAATGTTAAATGATAAACAGGGAATGTCTGCATGTCTCAACACTATGGCTAATATATATAGGCGACAAGGAAATTTGACAAAAGCCTTAGATTATAATTTGAAAAGTTTGAGATTAAAAGAGGAACTAAAAGATACAGTTGGGATGGGGCATTCATTTGGGAATATCGCAATTGTCTATACGATTTTAGAGGATTATGATAAAGCACTTTATTATCATTTTAAAAGTCTTAAAATCAGACAAACTAAAGGGCCTGAAAGAGATATTGCAAATTCGCTGTCAAATATTGGTAATGTTTACTACAAGAAAAATGATTTTAAGGAAGGATTAAAATATCAATTGCAGGCTTTTAAAATTGATGAAGATACTCGTAATTTAAGAGGAATGGCTTCTGATCTTGCTAACATAGGATTAAATTATAAAGGTTTAAATGACCTTGAAAATGCACTTGCCAGTTTTGAAAAAGCATCTGAAATCAATAACAAAACAAATGACAAACCTGGTGTAGCTCATACCTATAGCAATATTGGTTCGCTTTATTTAATTAAAAAAAATTATAGCAAAGCAATTTCATATCTTGAAAAAAGTTTGAATTTAGTAGAGCAACTAGGTGAATTAGAAACTGAAAGTGAAGTAAATTATAAACTTTACGAAACTTATAAGCAGTCTGGAGATAAATCTAAAGCATTGCACCATTACGAACTGTATACAATGCTAAAGGATAGCATTTTTAAAGCTGAAAATCAAAAGCAAATAATTCAAAAACAACTGCAATATGAATTCGATAAAAAAACATTGGCCGATAGTTTAAAAGTCGTTGAAGAAAAAAAAGTTACTACGGCACAATTTGAGAAAGAAAAAATTACGCGCTATTCTTTATTTCTTGGTCTTGCTTTAGTTGCTTTATTTGGAGGCTTTATGTTTAATAGATTCAGGGTAACTCAAGCTCAGAAAAAAATTATTTCTGAACAGAAACTTTTAGTTGAAA
>CAIXIP010000105.1 GCA_903919535.1 uncultured Bacteroidota bacterium
AACTCTCAGGAAAAAGGATGCTTTGGGTTCTGTTTTTTCCTTGTATAAATTGCATGCACAAAAATAAAAAAAACAAAAATTCTGTTTTTTATTTCAATGAAAAGTATTCAACAAATTAGTGTGAGTTTTTAGACAGTTTGATGATTGATGGCCAATATTCAATTTTATTAAAACAGTCACTTTAATTTACAATTGTGTGAAGATTATAAAAATTACAAAAAGTGATACAAGGCAACTTAATAAAATTTTATATTTATAGTATGGCTTTAAGCAATTTTGAAAGAATGATCCAACTTGCAGAAGATATATTTTCTGTTAAGAACGACCCTGATCAGCTCGATGTAAATGAGGATGTAATAGAACGATTACAAAAAATACACCCTTCAACAGTTTCTGAATATGATGATGGCAATGGCCCTGTAGCTTGGGTTTTGATTATTCCGACTACGCTAGAACTGATGAAACAGTTTCTTGAAAATAAAATTTCAGAGAAAGAGTTATTTGACCTTACGCCAATTGGCATTAAGTATGAAGCATTATACCTTTGCTCAGCAATGGTTCTTGAGGAATACAGAAGAAAAGGGATTGCAGAAAAACTTGCGATTCAAGCAATTGAAAATATTCAAAAAGAACATCCTGTGAAAGTCCTTTTTGTCTGGGCTTTCAGTAAAGAAGGTGATTTAGGTTCAGAAAAACTTGCACGTTTAACCTCCTTACCATTGAAAAAAAAATCAGAATTATATTGATTACTCATCAAATTGATTTTTTATATCTAATAAATTATCAGACCTTTGTAACTGTTTTATGACAAAGAAAATAGAATTACTCGCACCGGCAAAAGACCTGTTGCACGGAATAGCTGCTTTCAATAGTGGTGCTGATGCCGTTTATATTGGAGCGCCTCAATTTGGAGCACGTGCTAATGCCAACAACACCATTGCAGATATCGAGGCCTTGGTAAAATACGCGCATTTATATAATGCAAAAGTATTCACTGCTGTAAACACGATCATTTATGATCATGAACTGGAGACCTGCCGAAAAATGATATATGACCTATATAATGTCGGTGTTGATGCACTTATCGTGCAAGATATGGGTATCCTGGAAATGGATTTACCTCCCATCACTCTACATGCCAGTACACAAGCTAATAACCGTGATGCCAGCAAAATTAAATTCCTTGAACAGGCTGGTATCAAACGTGTGGTATTGGCCCGCGAACTTAACCTTCATCAGATAAAAGAAATTTCAGATGCAACAACTGTAGAATTAGAATTTTTTGTGTCGGGCGCATTGTGTGTAGCTTTTAGTGGAAACTGTTATATGAGTGTTGCTGGCGGTGAACGAAGCGCCAACCGAGGAGAATGTGCTCAAAATTGCAGATTACCATATAATTTAATTGACGGAACAGGAACAACATTGCTTTCCAGTCAACACCTTCTTTCTATTAAAGACCTTGATGTTTCTGATCAAATTCCAAATTTAATTGAGGCAGGAATCACTTCTTTTAAAATTGAAGGTCGTCTTAAAGATATGGTCTATGTGAAAAACAATGTGTCTTTCTTGAGAAAAAAAATTGATGCGGTTTTAGAAGGAAATAAAAATTATATCAAAGCATCTTCCGGAAAAAGTTTTTATGGTTTTGAAGCGGCATTAGATCGAAGTTTTAACAGAGGATATTCGCACTATTTTGTGAATGAAAGAAATGATAAAATTGGTTCATGGGAAAGTCCTAAATCAAAAGGCCAATTTATCGGAAAACTTATTCAGACAAAAGGGAATGCTTACATAATTGAAAATGGCACCACACTAAACAATGGTGATGGATTGTGTTTTACCAATGACAAAGGTGAATTTGGAGGATTTCAAGTGAATACAGTTGTGAATGATCTTGTTTATCCAAATGAAATGAAAGCAATAAGCACAGGAACTGAAATTTTTCGTAATAATGACCTGGCATTCACTAAACTAGTTGAGCGTGATGATAGTTCTATACGTAAGATCAACACTAAACTTTTATTGTCAGAAACAGAAATAGGTTTTCAACTTTTAGCAAAAGATGAAGATGGATATGAAAGCATTGCAATATGTATTCAGGCAAAAGAGAAAACGAAAAATAACGAATCAATTATCGCTAACATAAAAACACAACTCTCCAAAACAGGCAATACGCCTTACATTGCAGAAGGAATAGAAATTCAATTTACTGAAAACTGGTTTTTGCCTATTTCAAAGATCAATGAATTAAGAAGATCTGTATATGAACAACTGTCAGAAACTAGATCAAAAAAATATAACCGAGATGAGTTTCAAATCATCAAAACATCACACCCCTACCCCGTTACTGAACTTGATTTTACATACAATGTTTCCAACAAACTTGCCCATCAATTTTACGAACGCCATGGCGCAAAAAAAATTGAGCAGGCTTTTGAATTGCAAACTTCTCCCGATAAGGCATGTGTAATGACAACAAAATATTGTATAAAATATGAGTTGGAACAGTGTCCTAAATATCATAAAAATGAATTAGAAAAAAAGCTAATTGAACCACTTATTCTTACCCAAGGAAAAAATGAATATCAACTAAAATTTAACTGTGGACCTTGTGAAATGGAGATTTGGGAAAGGGATGATAAATAAAAATAAATCAATTTTATTTTTTTATAACACCCCCTTTTTCCTATAACCATCTAATATTTCTTTCGGAAAATTTGTGGTATCAACCTCTACATACATTGCCCAAATATCATTGTCGTTCAAGGCAAATATGAATGGAAATTTTTCAAAACAAAAATCAATTGCCCTAATATAATCTTGATATTTTGTTGAATTATTAAAAGCAATATGTACTCCATTCCGTATATCCT
>CAIXIP010000106.1 GCA_903919535.1 uncultured Bacteroidota bacterium
CATTATAGATTGGTAAAAAAGGTAATTCCAATAGTTTAAATAACCATCCTAAGTATGATCTTCTGGCAGAAGCGATAAATGTTACTTTCTTTCCTAAAGGGGCATCAAAAGTTAAACCTACATCAGACGAACCCAGTGTTCCTGTGGTAACAAGTTTGTTATTGTTGCCATCTTTTTGTTTGAATTCAAAAACAGAACTCATTGTATTTCCTCTGTTAGCAGGAAATGCACCGGAATAAAAATCCACTTCACGAATAAAATTCACATTGATCATTCCAACCGGTCCACCAGATGAACCTTGTGTTGCAAAATGATTGATATTCGGAACTTCAATTCCATCTAAATAAAAACGGTTTTCATTAGGTGCACCACCTCTGATAATAATATCGTTACGGAATGAAACAACCGAAGCCACACCAGGCAATGATTGAACAACTTTGGAGATATCATTATTACCACCAGGGTTTCTTGCAATCTCCGCAGAACCGATTGTATGCAATGAAACCGGACTTTCTGCGGTTTTGTTAAATGGAGTGGAAGTAACCACAATTTCTTTCAAACTATCAATTTTTTCTTCTAAAGAGATATCTAAAATGGTGGGTTTAGAATTGTTAACCAAAATCTCATAAACAGTTTTTTTGCGATACCCTACAAAAGAAACATCAAGATCATAATATCCAGGTTTAAGATCTTTTAATTCGTATAATCCATTAATATCTGTTGTTGCAGCCGTTGTTGTTGAATGTATGTTAACAGTTACAAATGGTAAAGGTTGATTATTTATCGCATCATAAACTTTTCCTTTAATTACACCATTTTGCGCGATGCAAAAATTTGTAATGATAATGATGATAAGTGTAAGTCTGATTTTCATTATTTGTTCTCCTTGGTGATTCTTTAATTTTCTGCAAAAATATAAATTTAAAATGAAGTTAATATTCTCGCGGCCACAATATTAAAGCGTTTCCTGAAAAGGCTTGTGTAGCAAAGAAAATAAATTGTAAATAAATAAAACGTTTTTTAGAATATAATTGATATTGATTATGTGTTACTCGGGTAGGGCGAACATAAAAAAATGATTAAACAAAAAAAGAAGAACTATATTTTCTTCTCTGTCATATATTGAAATATTCTTTCTGAATGATCAATATCATCTTGATTAAGTTCCTGATAAACTCTTGCTAGTTCAGACGAAGGCTTTTCATTCATTGCATTCTGAAAATGTAGTTCTCCAGCTACTTTTTCCAGTTCAATTGCTAAAAGAAATGCCGATTTTCTATTTGGCTGTTTAATAAACTCTTCAGTAATAGAGAGTGTTTTTTGATTAGCTATCTTTAGCAGATCATAATTTTCCGGCAAAATTTCGGTAGGAATTTCCAATGAAACAGAAACAATTTCTTTAACACTTATAAGAAGATTAGCATGATTGTTTTCTTCAGAAACTAATTTCATCCAAAAGTTTCGATCTTCGGGAAAGTGTTCGCTAAATAATTCATATAGCTTCGCTACATTTAATTCAAGCAAGACTGCTTCATCAATTGTTTTAGTGAAAACACTTAACTCTTCAAGCATGATGTATTTTTTTGCTAAAAATATAAAATGTGATGAATTATAAAAATGATATTAAGCAATAAAACTAGCAAAGTATTATTGTCAATGGAAAGATGCCAATATATTTTTGAGAGTAGTTTGAAAACTTTAGAATTTGGCGAAAATTGATAGTAACGAAAATTGAATAAAAAAAACGCTCCGATATTTCGAAGCGTTTTTTTATTTAATTCATATTTGTTTATCCTAGAAGCGTTTTTTCTGCTGCTTTTAATATAGCAAAAGCCTTTTCCGTTGTTTCAGCTTCTGCATAATTTCGAAGCACTGGTTCTGTTCCTGAAGCACGAATCATTAACCAGTCTCCATTTTCGAAGAAATATTTCCATCCATCAATTGTTTCTAGTCTCGCAACTTTGTATGGGCCAAATGAATCATACTTTTTGTTTTTGCAATTTTCAACAATCTTGTTTTTTATTTCTTCTTTCAAGTGCATGTCACTTCTCTCAAATTTAAATGCTCCAACAATTTTATACACTTCTTGAATTAACTCATCTAAAGATTTCCCAGATTTTACCATGTATTCCCAAATGGTTAATCCCATCCAAATACCATCTCGCTCAGGAATATGCCCTTTAATAGCTATCCCGCCACTTTCTTCACCACCAAGTAATACATCTTCAGAAATCATAATTCCGGCAATATGCTTGAATCCAATTTTAACAACCTGGTATTCTAAACCATAAAAATCACACATTTTTTTAACGCGTGGTGTAACAGAAAATGCATTTACAACTTTACCCGTGAATTTTTTTTCTTTGAACAAATAATTTATCAATAAAAGGATGATGTGATGTGAATCAACGAATTCTCCTTTACCATTGTATAAACCAATTCTATCGGCATCTCCATCTGTTGCCAAACCACAATCAATATCACCACTTTCGGATATCAAAGATGAAAATTCTTGTAAGTTCTTATGAATTGGTTCAGGTGCTTGTCCGTCAAATCCCGGATTATAATCACAATGAGAAAAAGTGATGTCAGGTAATAACCTGCGCATAACATTTTGTCCTGCACCATACATTGCCTCATACGCAAAGTTCATCTTTGTATTTCGAATCGCTTCCATGTCGAAATTCTTCTCCACGTGATCAACATACATTGTTTCCAGATCTATGTATTCAATAAGACCGGACTTTACAAAATCGGAAATAGAAAGTTTTTCAACATCAACAGAATTGTTTTCTGGAATGGCATCCTCAATTACTTGAATATCATCAGACAATAGTGGTCCACCAAAACTTCCCTTTAGTTTATAACCATTGTATGATGGAGGGTTGTGAGAAGCTGTGATAATAACACCTAATGATGCTCCTTGATTTTTTGTTCCTAATGAAACCATCGGAGTAGAAACAAAATCTTTTGCCAGGTATACTTTAATGCCTGCATTTGCAAGAACTTTTGCTGTTGTTTCAGCAAATAATTCACCAGCAAATCGGCAATCATGACCAACCACAACACTTGGTTTTTCAAAGTTTTTCTTCAACCATCCTGCAGTTGCAATTGTTACTCGTGCAACATTATCAACTGTAAAGTCTTTCGCTATGATAGCTCTCCAGCCATCCGTTCCAAATTTAATTTTTGTCATAATTTTCTAAAATTAGGATGCAAATATAATGAAATTAAGTAGAAGAAAAAGGTGCTATTAGGTGATCTAATTATTTCAAAATTTTAGATGATTTTTCAGTTTGTCATGGAGTAAAACTATCCAGAAAGTGACACTGACATAAAGTACCGGAATAAACCCAAGATAATGGCGGAATGCAACCCAATGAACGCGTGCTACATATTTGTTAAGTAGGAAGGTTACTGTGATTAAACAAACAAATAGGAGTGAAAATCCAATTACCCATTTATGTTTAGAAATAGTCCTGTTAAAAAAGACTAGAATAACTAATATATTGATGATAAATAAACTCAACAGGAGCCATGTTCCCTCAATTTTTTCGCTTATAAAACTGAGTCGGAAAGCATCTTCAGCAAATAATTTTAGGAATGTTTTATAATCTACTAAACCTGCAGGAATAAACATTGAGAGAATCGTTTGGAAGTTGTCATTCAATTGTTTTTCTGGAATTGTCAAGCTTTTCCATAACCAGAACGTAAAGATAAAGCCCGAAACAGTTAAAATAGAGCATAAAAACGAACGAATTGAATAGTTATAAATGTATTTGTAAAAAGCGATTAATAATAAAAAAGGAATTATAAACAGATTACTAATTGCTACAAATACTGATAATCCAGAAAATAGTATGAATGTCAATAAATGTTTATTACTGGGAACTCGTATATATTTTAAAAGATAGATTGCTGTCAGGTTAATAATTAATGGCGAAAGCATATTGTTTCCTAATCCATATCTGTGATTTGTTGCAATCAATAATCCAAACAGGACGCAGCCATAAGAATAATAATTTGGGATGAAAAAGCCTAATTTAGAAAGTTCTTTAAATAATGGCAAGCATAAAAACATTCCAACGACAAACAAAAAATAGGATATCAATCGTAGAATTTTTAGCCTTTCAAAAATTGAATACTTGATTTTTTTTAAAATTACATTTGGTATCAATAATAAAGAATAATAGAGTGGTGGATGTATTGCTTCATATGAGTAGTTACCAATGCCCAGCTGTTCTCTAAAATAAACTCTACCACTTACTGATTTAATGGAGTCGTTTATAATATGCTGAAACAACTCTTCGGAAATAGTGTCAGATAGAATTGGAAGTCTTCCTTCTCCCAGTTTATCTATGTAATCCATATGAGCATATTCATCTATCGGACTCCATTTGTTTTGCTCCCGTATAAATTTAATGGAGAGTATAATTACTATTAAACAAAATAGTAGTATGATTTTACTGGCTATATCTTTAGGGAAAAATGTCATTATTTTTTTCTGAATCTTGTAGGATTATCTTCTAAAAATTTATCAAGTCCGGATTCAAGAGTTTCGTATACAACGTATCCAGGTGTTTCTTTATCAATTACTTCCACTGACATTTCTTTTGACCATATGTATATGCAATCACTGAAATTTTCTGAAAAATATGGCATTATCAAATTAAAAAATGAATCTCGATATACAACTACCTTCGGAAATTTACTGTTTTTTATTTGTGTTCTTACTGTTGGCTGAGCAATGGAAACGGTTTCATATGTTGGTGCGTCTACTTGCAAATAATTGTATTCGTTTTTTTTCTTCATTTGCATTTCATCGTTAAGTAGAATGTCTTCAAGAGAAAGTAGTCGGCTAAGATCTGCGTTGTGCATGTGCTTTTCAACTTTCTTGTAATTGCCAATTGGTAAAGGGTTTAAATCTAAATTGAATTTTCCCATCTCATTCATTAATTTTTGGTAAGCAATATATCCGCCATTAAAATTCATATGAATATCGTGTGGATAATATACTTCGTTATCCGGTTTCGTCTTTATTAGTTCTTCTGTGATATCAATAATTTTGACACTGCTATTTGCAGCCAAGTAATCACGAAGTTGAATCAACTTCGAGTTTTCTCTTAATCGTTTAATTGAATTTGGTAGGTATTCAGGATAAATATTTGATTTTAGTGGCATCACCATAATAAAGAAATGAATGCCTCTTTCAGCATACCAATTGTAGGCTTCTTCTAGATTGTATTTTATCGCTTTTAATTCTTCATCGTTATATAACTTCCTGTTCTGATAATCACCAACTATATTTGGATCTGTTGAGAAAAGCCAACCGTTTTTACCAATAGCAACAATTTCAGGCTTAGATGATGTATTGAATAATTTAAATTTGTAATAACTGTTTAGTGTTGACAATTGTTTCTTGAATCCGAAATTATCTTGAAAATATCCATTGTATTCTTTAGGGTAATTAATTATTCTGTCAAAAGTGAAAACTGGTTTTTTTTGTAATTCCCTATTTTCCCCTGAAGTGGATGAAGAAGGATAAAATGTCATCAATATCAATGGTAGAAAGAGAAGAACGATGAATATAGACACTAAATAATGCTCTACTGTTAATTGTGTAAAATTTAAATAATCAACGAGTTTTACTCTGACCAGATAAAAGGCAAATAGGGAAATACATAAACTTATTAGAAAAGGGAAAAAGAAATCGCGGAGGAAACCGGCAATGAAAGCAACAAAGACTATGAAACCAAAAGC
>CAIXIP010000107.1 GCA_903919535.1 uncultured Bacteroidota bacterium
AAAGCAAATGAATTATTATTGAAATTCGGAAGTGTAAGAAAAGCAGTAGATAGTTATAATATGAAAATAGTTAAATAAGAAAATAAGTTAATATCTGCTAAACGTAAACAAAGTAAGCCACTCACCTATTAACTTAATCCACCCAATCAACTTAATACTAGAATGCAGGATCTAGAACCATATTATAACTGGCGGCATTTTTATATTGCTTCAGAAGATGAGCGTTCTCCCTTTTATGAAAGGGAATATAGCGAGTTTGAATACACAAACGCGATATACAATTACCTTATTCATCCCCAATGGGATGATATCGACTCCCCTACTCTATACATAAAAATTTTAGTTGTTGATTACGATCAAAAATTCGCAATCATTGAACTAATAGGCGAATGGAACGATTGTATAAATAATGACATCATGATCTTGAAACGTGATATTATTGAACAAATAATGCAATACGGTATCAATAAATTTATCTTGATAGGAGAAAACATATTGAATTTTCATGCTTCAGATGATTGCTATTATGAGGAATGGTTTGAAGAAGTTGAAGATGGTTGGATCGCTTTTTTGAATTTCAGAGACCATGTTTTAAAGGAATTCCAACAAGCAAATATAGATTATTACATTGTTTCTGGCGGACAGCTAAACGATATTGCATGGCGCACTGCTACCCCCCAACTATTGTTTGAACAAATCGAAAGTGTAGTTCAAAAAAGAATCGGATAAAATCATCCAAAAACATTCTTTAGCAATAAATTTAAATCTGTTTCGTTAGCTAAAAACATCCCCGCTAAAATAAATCAATTTTATAATGATAGAAAAATTTAGCGTTCCAGATCCTTGTCATGAACCTTGGGATGGGATGAAACCACAAGAAAATGGCAGATACTGTGATGTTTGCAAAAAAGTAGTTATTGATTTTACCCACAAATCACAACAGGAAATTATTGATTATATCAAGCTTAATAAAGGAAAAAAACTCTGCGGAACATTTAAAAAATCACAACTGAACGAATCATCAAAAGAAAGAGATGAATACACGATTCGTTTTATTTCAGCAGTATTACTGGCTTTTGGAATGAGTTTATTCAGTTGTTCTGGTGACATGGGTAAGTCAATCGACCTAGGTGACCAGCCAAAGTCAGATACTTTTGAGCAAACGGCTTGTACAACAACAACGGGTGTTATAATTCCTTCGGTTAATCCTTTAGGCATCAGCCCTAATGAAATTGAAACAACCACAGGTGACATATCAATCGCGCCAAATCCCCCCACCAATAAAAAGATAACGTCCGATACAAATGATTTAATTGTTGGTGTGATTGCTGAAGACATGCCAGAGTTTAATAATGGTGGGCAAACATTACAAGAATACTTGAACATGAATATAGTTTATCCTCCTAATCATGATATACAAGGAACAGTTTATGTTAGTTTTATTGTAACGAAAGACGGAAGCATCGAAGATGTTCTTTTACTAAGAGGAATAGGTAAAGAATATGATGATGAAGCCTTACGAATCGTGAGATCTATGCCAAAATGGGAACCAGGTAAAAACATGGGGCAAGCAGTAAATGTTCGATTTAATTTACCGATTAAATTCAAACTTCAATAATTCAAGTAAATAACTCTGATTAACATCACTTTTAGGCATCCTCCTTTTTTCTATATTTGTGCGTCAAAACTTAACACACAATTAATAATTCATAATATTTATAATTATGCCAAAAGGATTTTATACAGTTCCCGCACCGGTGAACGAACCAATTAAAAATTATGCTCCTGGAAGCCCTGAGCGAATTGCAACACAAGCTATGCTTAAAGAATTGCGTTCAAAGGAAATAGATATCCCAATGTATATTGGAGGAAAAGAAGTTCGTGGTACTGAAAAAGTTCGAATTGCTCCTCCTCATGATCACAAGCACACTTTAGGTTATTTCCATAAAAGCAATAAAGACCATGTAAAACAAGCCATTGATGCCGCATTGGCAGCAAAGCCAAAATGGGAAGCGTTAGCATGGGAACATCGTGCAAGTATATTTTTAAAAGCTGCTGAGTTAATTGCCGGTCCGTACCGTGCAAAATTAAATGCTGCAACCATGTTAGGACAATCAAAAAATGCTTTTCAGGCAGAGATTGACAGTGCTTGCGAGATCATTGATTTTTTGCGTTACAATGTTTTATACATGACAGAGATTTACAAACAACAACCCCCTGTTGCAGGATCAGGTATTGGTGTTTGGAACAGACTTGAACAAAGACCATTAGAAGGATTTATATACGCATTAACACCTTTTAATTTCACAGCTATTGCAGGCAACTTACCAACTTCATGTGCAATGATGGGTAACGTAGTTGTTTGGAAACCATCGAACACACAAGTTTATGCAGCAAATGTATTGATGGAAATTTTCATTAAAGCAGGTGTTCCTGATGGTGTAATCAATTTAATTTATCCTTCCGGACCGGATGCTGCAGAAGTAATTTTCTCACATGCTGATTTTGCAGGGATTCATTTTACAGGTTCTACCGAAGTATTCCAAAACATCTGGAAAACTATTGGAAATAACATTCATAAGTTCAAAACATACCCTCGTATTGTTGGTGAAACAGGTGGAAAAGATTTTATAATGGCACATAAATCTGCTGACCCTAAAATTGTTGCTACAGCGATAAGTCGTGGTGCATTTGAATATCAAGGACAAAAATGTTCGGCAGCTTCACGTGCTTATGTTCCTTCTAATATTTGGGAAGAAGTTAAAGCATTAGTACAAGCCGATTTAAAATCCTTTAAAATGGGCCCTACAGAAGATTTTACAAATTTCATTAATGCCGTTATTGATGAAAAATCATTTGATAAACTAGCTAAATATATTGACGCTGCTAAGGCAGATAAAAATGTAGAAATAATTGCCGGTGGTAATTATGACAAATCAAAAGGATATTTTATTGAGCCAACAATTATTGTTGCGAAAGATCCGAAATATGTAACTATGTGCGAAGAGTTATTCGGACCTGTTTTGACGCTTCATGTATACGATGCAGATAAATTTGATGAAACCTTAAAAATTGTTGACACGACATCTATTTATGCATTAACAGGAGCAATCATAGCACAAGACCGTTATGCTATCGAACATGCAACAAAAGAATTACGCAATGCTGCCGGTAATTTTTACATCAATGATAAATGTACTGGAGCTGTTGTAGGACAGCAGCCATTTGGCGGTGCTCGTGGTTCAGGAACTAATGATAAAGCTGGCGCTATGGTTAATTTATTACGTTGGGTTTCACCACGCACAATTAAAGAAACGTTTGTACCACCAACAGATTACAGGTATCCGTTTTTACAAGCTGATTAATTTAGCTACTCAAGAAATAAAAAACGCTTCAAAAATTTGAAGCGTTTTTTATTTAAATTACAAAGAAAAATTTACGAAA
>CAIXIP010000108.1 GCA_903919535.1 uncultured Bacteroidota bacterium
GCTGAACGCTTGGATCAAGGATTTGAAAGGCGTACTATAAAATTTTACATTCATAAAAAACCCTTTATACTTTTAGTATAAAGGGTTTTTTATTTAAACTTATTTCCTTATGAAGAAATACTAGATGGATTTTTATCCTACCAATTTTTTCTCCTGGCGCTTACGATCATTCTCATCTAAAAGCACTTTACGCATACGAATACTTTTGGGAGTAATCTCAACATACTCGTCCAATTGAATATATTCCATCGCTTCTTCCAATGAAAAATTAATTTTAGGAACAATACGAGCTTTATCATCAGAACCCGAAGCACGCATATTGCTTAGCTTTTTCTCTTTTGTGATATTAACTACAATATCATCCTGACGATTATTTTCACCAATCACCTGTCCTGTATAAATAGGCTCGCCAGCTTCAACAAAGAATTTACCGCGATCTTGCAACTTATCTATTGAATAAGCAACAGCTGTACCTAATTCACCTGAAACTAATACTCCATTATTACGACTAGGTATTGGACCTTTCCATGGCTCAAATGCTTTAAAGCGATGTGCCATAATAGCTTCACCTGCCGTGGCTGTTAATATATTGTTACGTAAACCAATAATTCCACGAGAAGGAATTTCAAATTCCAAATGTTGTAGATCGCCTTTAGGCTCCATCAATAACATATCCCCTTTACGCTGACTCACATATTCAATAACCTTACCAACTGATTCTTCTGGAACGTCAACAGTTAAATATTCGATTGGTTCACATTTAACACCGTCAATTTCTTTTATGATAACCTGTGGTTGTCCAACTTGTAACTCATAACCTTCACGTCTCATTGTTTCGATCAAAACCGATAAGTGAAGAATACCACGACCAAACACTAAATATGAATCAGCAGAATTTGTTTCTTCAACACGCAAAGCAAGATTTTTTTCCAATTCTTTAAACAAACGATCACGTAAGTGGCGAGATGTAACAAATTTACCTTCTTTACCAAAGAAAGGTGAATTGTTAATACAAAACAACATGTTCATTGTTGGTTCATCAATCGCTATTGGAGTAAGCCCTTCTGGATTTTCAAAATCAGCAATTGTATCGCCAATTTCAAAACCTTCGATTCCTGTAATAGCAACGATTTCACCTGCGTGAATTTCTTTTTCTTTTTGTTTACCTAATCCTTCGAATGTAAATAATTCTTTAATTCGGGATTTTACAACAGAACCATCACGTTTTACTAACGATACCGGCATGTTTTCTTTGATTGTTCCTCTCAACACTCGCCCAACAGCAATACGTCCAACAAATGATGAATAATCAAGAGATGTGATTTGCATTTGCAATGTTCCTTCTAAACGAGGAGCATCCGGGAAGAAATCAATGATTTGATCCAATAAATAGGTAATATCTTTAGTTGGGGTTTTCCAATCTGGTCCCATCCAACCTTGTTTTGATGAACCATAAATGGTTCTGAAGTTCAATTGTTCTTCGGTAGCATCCAAATTAAAGAACAAATCAAATACCTGATCATGTACTTCGTCCGGACGACAATTTGGTTTGTCTACTTTATTGATGATAAGCACTACTCTTTTACCTTGTGCCAAAGCTTTTTGAGTAACAAAACGTGTTTGAGGCATTGCACCTTCAAAAGCATCCACTAATAGTACAACACCATCAGCCATGTTCAACACACGTTCTACTTCACCGCCAAAATCAGCATGGCCTGGAGTATCAATAATGTTAATTTTTGTTCCTTTATAACGAACCGACACGTTTTTAGCAAGAATGGTAATTCCGCGTTCGCGTTCCAAATCATTATTATCAAGGATCAAATCTCCTGATTCCTGGTTTTCACGAAAAAGCTTTCCCGTGTGTAAGATCTTATCAACCAAAGTCGTTTTACCGTGGTCAACGTGAGCAATAATGGCAATGTTTCTGATGTTTTTCATTTAAATAAATTGTATTATCTTTTTTTAGAGTTTGCAAAAGTAGTCATTTTTATCGGCATTTTTGCCTATACTCGTTTTATTAGGTATATCACTCTACAAAATTCATACTTTTGCAATTGCTAAAACACACTAAAAATAAGAGACACGGCTTATGAGTACTCAAAAAATATGGTTCGCAGATCCCTCCATTGCAGATATTGAATGGATGCACAAAAAAACGCTTTCCGAATCCTTAAATATTACCATTACCGAAATTGGCAATGATTATCTGATTGGCACCATGCCTGTGGATGAGCGCACAAAACAACCTTTTGGCATGTTACATGGAGGGGCTTCAGTTGCCTTGGCTGAAACACTTGGCAGTGTTGCATCATGGTTGGTTGTGAACCCAGCTTACTTTATTGGTGTAGGAGTTGAAATAAACGCAAATCACATAAAAGGGGTTACAGGAGGGTTGGTTAAAGGTATTTGCACCCCCGTAAATGTAAAAGGGTTAAATCACATTTGGGACATTAAAATATACGATGATGCCAACGAACTAATTTGTGTTAGTAGGTTTACATGCACCATAATGGCAAAATCAAAGATTCCAATCAGAAAAGAGGCTCCTCCTATTCAATAGTCAATTGCTTTATCTTTTTTAAAGGACCAGGACAGTGTTCAGTATGACAACTTACACAGGCCGAAATAACAGCATTATAATTGGTTGTTAATTGATCTTTCGGAGACTTGTATAGCGATTGTAAGTTAAGAATGTAATTTGTTGCATAACCATCAAATGAAGCCTTTTTTGTATTGGAGTCAGTTGGTTTTGCTGTATGAATCTTCAAAAACTCCTCAGGAAATTGGTCTGGTAATTTCCCTTGTTTAATTAGCTCTTTTAAACTTTCAGAAGAATGTACCATATTCCTCATCATTAAAGCAAGTTCACTGTCGCCATTAGGATTCAAAGGTTTGTTGGAAGTGCATTTTTCAGCTTCCTTTTTTTCACCCGATTGTTTGCATTGCACTAAAAATAATGCAACGCAAACAAAGGATAGAATAACAAAAAATCTATTTAATGATAACGCCATGTGCTTCAAAACCAATATTTATTTCGGGTTGAGTAATTTTTTCAATTTCTTCTTTTGATTTACCTGCGTCTTCTGCATAATGTTTCAAGTCAGCAACTGATGTAGTATCTGTAAAAGCAACTCCTTCAATAACAGTAGTTTTACCAGCTGCATCTTTCGGAACAAAAAAAGCATAATCCTTAAAACTTACTTTCATTGTTTGGTCTTTGCCAATGTTCAAATTCATCCAACAACCTTTTTTCTGACACACATCAGCAATTGTTGCTGTCAGTTTCACTTTTAATGAATCTTTACCTTGCATTTGAGTCGTTAATTGATCGGCAGCAATTGCACCAGCTTCAGAAATTGTATCTCCAAAATATTGAGCTGTTGTTGCCGCGGTTTCTGTTTTTTTGTTTTGGCAACTTGCAAAAAAAGCAAGTGCGATGCTTGATAATAAGAGTAATTTTTTCATGTTTTGTTTTTTGTTTGATTTTTAAGATGTAAAGAAAAGATATTTTATCTGAATGATTTATGACAAGGCTTAGTTTTTAGTTCAACATAGATATTGGCAAAGATATACAGATATAATATTCCATTTTGTTATGTATTAGTTAGAGTTTTGTTAATGACTTGTTAATGATAAAAACGATTCGGTTTAATCTGTATTTCGATTTAAGGCGACTTTATTCTGATAACAATTTTTCCACAAAGCGTGTCGTCTCTTCTACATATTTAATGTAATTATCACCGGTAGCTGGCCCATAAAATCCTGTATATATTTTTCGTACTACACCTTTTTTATCTATGTAAATAGAAGTAGGAAATGCCATCACTTTATTCAACATTGGCAATGCTTCTGAAGCTTGGGCCCCTCCAGTTTTCATCGTAACTAAAAACTCATAATTGGCATTGAATCTGTTTTTCACGCGATTCAGATTAACCACCGCTTTCGCAAAATCATCTGTTCGTTCAAATGCAAGTCCAACCACCTCCAACCCTTTTGATTTATATTGATCATAAAACGTGGCAAGAAATTTTGTTTCGTCAATACAATTCGGACACCATGTTCCCATCAGTTGAACAATGACCACTTTGTTTTTAAACTTTTCATCACTCAATGAAATTGTTTTTCCTTCTAAATTTTTAAAACTAAAATCAATTTTTGAATACCCCGGTTTTAAAAAAGTAATAGAATCGGGATTGCGTAATTCAAATTTATCGTTGCGTTTTGCAAGCCAAGTATCATGGCCGTGTGCTCCAGCAAAAAGCTGTCCGTTTACTATACTATCTCCTCTTACTTTCCCTGTAAATAAATAAGCATGTGAACCATCAAAACAGGAAAGAAATAAATTTTCATTTGCCTGAATTCCTTGCAAATACCTGTAATCACCAGATTCTGTTGCAAATGTTCCGGTAAGAATACTTCCATTCGTTACATTACTTTGTTTGAAAATACCGATTGCTTTTTCCTTATCAGTAGAATTCGGACTAAAGGTTGTTTCCCAGTTACCCTGAATATTAGGCTCGTAATTGGTCCAATAGCGAATTTTAAATCTAGAATCATCATTCCACTTTGCACTGAATGGTATTCTGTTTTTATCTTTTCTAGCATGATTGAACCAAATTCCATTCAATGAATCAGCAAAAATCTTGCACCTGAATTCCGAATCATATAAAGGCATTTTAATAAAAACAGAATCTCCTTTTATTGCTATTTCATTTGCCACAATTTGTTCTTCGGCATTCAAAAAAACAAAAGAATAAATATCCAGGTCGTTTTTTATTTCGAAATTAAAAGGCAATTCAATTAATCCGTATTCCGATTGTTTTTCATGAAGTGTTAAAACACCTCTCCAAATACCTGTTCTGAGAGTAGTTGATTTTTGTGAGAACACGTTTGTTATCCCGCAAAAACAAATTAACACGATTGCTAATTTTAATTTTATGTTGTTCATTGCTTATGTTTATTTGTCATCTCGACCGCAGTGGAGAGATCTTTTTACTCATTATTGCAGTGCCTCAATTTAACAAGATTCCTACGCTTCGGTCGGAATGACGAATGAATAAAAAATATTATTCCATATTCTCTTTACGTTTTACCAAAAAGTAATACTCGTTTTCAATTGGCAAATACCCGTATTCGTAACAGAAATAATAGATCACACCTTTTTTTGTTGTATAAAGATTGCTTATGTATTGAAAATTAAATCCTTTTTGCAATAGTTTTGATTTGCTTGCCTTTGCTGTTTGCTCAGGAATAAGTTCCTCTAATATTTTTCGATTTTTTCGCAAAATTGCATTTACTTTTCTCACATATACTGTGGAATCGCTATTTAATTTATTGTTGTATGCGTTTCGACAAAGATCCGAACAGAATTTTTTATCTATTCTACCTTTGATTGGTTCTCCGCATTCAAGACAGGTTTTGTTCATTTTAAAAATGTTTATAATTTCAATGTTCTTTCTATTGGTTTTGTTCTGAACTCCAATTTAAAATTTCCCTATATAACTCTGAAATAGTAATATTTGGCTCATCTTTATATATTTTTATTAATTGCTGATTAAAACTTTTAAATTGTCTGAAGCCTCGACTCACTATCATTTGATTTTCCATTTTTGAAATAAATTGTTTGGCATCTTTCTCAGGAAAATTGTCAAAACAATAGAGTGAAAATACGCTCCAAGTCATATATTCATTAAAAACAGTATATGGTGTGCTGTAGGCTTCTGTTCCTCCACCCTCTTTTACCCATGCGCTGCGTTTGGAAAATACTTTATTAATACTCTCAAGATTTTTATCTGATATTGGATTAACAAAATTATGATCAATTTCAGTAAATACTACTTTTGAATTGAGCATCTCGTTCATTTCCATGTTATATTTAGAATCCTTTTCTGCACGACAGACAAACATAAATGTTTGATCAAAATTATTATCACTAAATTGAGTTGTTGCATGTGCGCCACCAACCAAAGGGGAAAACAAGACACAATAATTACCGTAAGAAAAATTAAACTTTTTCTCCAGCCATTTTTGCATGTTATCAATTGGATTTATCTGCCTGTAAAAAACAATTAAGCTATCATAATAGGTTTTATTGTTTTTATAAAACTCTCTGAATTTAGATTGCCTCGCAAAATCTTCAATAAGTTTTTTATTTTTTATAAAAGGATCGTCAGGATAATTAAAGCCCATTTTTCTTACTATAACTTTGTTAATGATATGGTCATCTTTATCGAAAACATAGCCGCAGGCGTTCATTTTTAGGGCATAGTAATACCAGTAACTATTTTGATCAGAAGCTATAATGTTTTTATTAATGGTGTCAATAATCGGATGATTTCTATATTTCAAAAATGAGCTAAGAACACTTGCATGATAAGGTGTAGTCATGTCAACCATATTTGAATCTAACTGTCCAATTTTACTAATTGCAATTAATATATTAGCGAGTTCCTGCACTTCAGGAATGTCAACTTCAAACTTTCCCTTATGTTGTTGAATATAGTCATCCGAAAAATTTGCATTTTTGGGCAACCCAATAATTCTTGTAAAAGCGCTATCTTTTTTATTGAGTAAAATAATAAAATCAAGGGTATCTCCTTGTGTTAAAGTGAACGTAACGGAATCAATATCTGTATAAAACGAAACAAGATTTTTTTCTTTCACACATTCAACCGTTAACACATCCGGTTTTAATTCTGGGGAAATATTCCAATCAATTAACTGCGTATCATTTACTGAATATTTAATACTTTTTACAGTCGAATTTATTATTGATTGTTTTTCTTCTTTACCGCCAGTCTTACATCCAAACAGTATTGTGATTGCAGTAAACAAAAACAACATGTATACTTTTTTAGGGCAAATTACCATAGTTTAAGTGTTTTATAATTCAATCAAACATACAAAATTATCCGTTTACAAACGACTACAAACGGATATATTCGAATACAACTGCTTATTAACCGAATCAGGAAATTGAGTTGCCGCACCTTTGCATCGTCAAAACCAAAGAGCGTTTATTGACGTAAACTAAAATCATTTAAACAATTAAAAAAAAACAAAATTATGAACGCATTACGTAACAAAGTACAATTGATCGGGAACATTGGAATGAACCCAGAAGTTAAAACATTAGATGGCGGAAAAAAATTAGCCAAAATGAGTATCGCTACCAACGAGTCGTATAAAAATGCAAAAGGCGAATACGTAAAAGAAACGCAATGGCATAATTTAATTGCCTGGGGAAAAACAGCAGAGTTAGTTGAAAAGCTACTTAAAAAAGGTAGCGAAGTTGCAGTTGAAGGGAAATTAATTAACCGCAACTATATGGATAAAGAAGGTGTAAAGCGCTATATCACAGAAATTGAAGTGCACGAGCTTTTATTAGTTGGCGCAAAAACTGCTGCCGAATAAGAATGGTTAGATATAAAGCAAAAGACCTCCGAAAAATTTTTCGGAGGTCTTTTGTTTTTGAGGATGTTATTATTACTTCTTTTTATTCAATTCCAAAACTGCATTATTTGTATTTACAAATCCACCTGAGATACAAAGTTCTTTCAATTTCTTTTTACTCTTTTTTGTTCCCGGTACTTTTACTTTCTTTTTATAAGGAACAACAGTTTTCATTAATACTTCACGTACTTCATTCGCTTTTAATTCGGGATAATACTCTCTGATAATTGCTGCAACACCAGCAGTAGATGGTGACGCCATGCTTGTTCCAGATTCTGCAATATATTTACTATCACAAACTGTTGAATAAATATCAACACCTGGAGCAAATAAATCCACTTTGTTTTTTCCGTAATTAGAAAAATCACCTAGAATAGTTTTACCTTTTTTGTAAGAACTTGCTCCAACCTGAATCCAATTGTTTGCGATCTCTCCTGATAATAATTCCCTATTTGGAAACGAAAGTTCAATATCATTATCTTTTGATTCATTACCTGCAGCGTGAATAAGCAATACATCTTTTGATTGAGCATATTTTACAGCTTCATCCACTAATTTTTTATCCGGTGAATAATACTTTCCAAAACTCATATTAATAACGGTTGCACCATTATCAACGGCATAGCGTATTGCATTTGCAACATCTTTATCGCGCTCATCGCCATTTGGAACTGCGCGTACAGGCATAATTTTTACATCATTTGCTATGCCTATTATACCTAAATTGTTATCTCGCATAGCAGCTATAATTCCAGAAACGTGTGTACCGTGCAATGCATCAGGACCTTCCACACGATTACATCCATAATAACGTTCAGTCAAATTGTTTGGATCATCGCCAACTACATATTGACGAATGGAATCAACATTCATTTTATTGTATTTAACTAAATTGTTAATTGATTCGTAGCCTTGTTTAATTTGACTATCCAAATCTTCAGGCTTAAGCCCCAAAGTAAAAAACATTTTAAGGCGCTTTTGTATTTTACCTTCCATTTCATTTACCGGAACGTAATTTTTTAAAGTTTCCTTTGTTAAAACACCATTACTTTGTTTTTTTACGTTATCTAAAAATTTCGAAAACATCTCAATACCCTGCAATTGCTGTTCTTGTTTTGCTTGCTCGGAAAGGAAAGTGGTTTTTATTTTTTTGAATTCCGCAAATTCTTTAGAATCAGCTGCCGAAAATTTTGATGTATCTGCTGTAGCAAATTTTTTATTCATACGTTGGTACATACGAGCTAATTCGGTTGCTTCATAATTAATATCGCCATTTTTACCTCCCAAGAAGCTCCATCCATGAATATCATCAATATATCCATTATGATCATCATCAATTCCATTATCAGGAATCTCACCAGGATTTGTCCAAATTACATCCTTTAAGTCTTCATGATCTATTTCAGTACCACTGTCAATTACAGCAACGATAATAGTTTTATGCTTTTTATCTTTCAACGTTTTATATGCTTCTTCAGAACCTGTCCCATAAACCTTATCGGTTGAAGGATTTAAAGTTTGCCAATTATCTGGAATCTTTTTTTTCTGAGCAAATGCTGTTGTTGCAACGAATAAACTTGCTGCGATAAAATATTTTTTCATGTGATGGTATTTTATAGTTTTATAAATACAAATTTAAATAATATAACATTCAATAGTCACAAGCAATATACAACAGTGACGCAGCTATATATGAATGGTTGATGCAAAGGATAAGCGGAAATTAAAAAACAAAAGCTCCTGCAAAATAATTTGCAGGAGCTTTTGTTTATACTAATACTGATTAACAAAATTCGTCAAAAGCCATTTTCAAATTATCGGCAATGGTTTGTGCACTGCGACCTTCAATATGATGACGCTCAACAAAATGAACCAATTGGCCATCTTTAAATAAAGCAATACATGGTGAAGATGGTGGAAATGGAGCGAAATGTTTACGTGCTTCTGCAACAGCTTCAGTATCGAAACCTGCAAAAACAGTTGTTATTTTACTTGGGCGTTTAGCTGAACCAATAGCCAATTTTACTCCTGGGCGTGCTGCGCCTGCTGCACAACCGCATACTGAGTTTACAACTACTAAAGTTGTTCCTTTGCTACTGATTGCAGCAGCTACTGATTCGGGTGTTGTTAGATCTTCAAAACCAACGGTTGTTAGTTCGGCTTTCATTGGCATTACAATACTTGCTGGATACATGTTTTATTTTTTTATTAAGTTTATAAGTCTGAATTTTCAATACAAAAGTACTAAAAATTGAAATAACATGACTGAAATCATAATGTGAATGTGAATTCAGTAGAAATAGCTACGTTATTCCTATTTTAGTCTATCAAATTGTTTTACCTGCCTATGATTTTAACAACTTACCATAAAGATTTTGTTCAATGCCTAATAAAGTTTTAAAAAGGTATTTAAATAATAACTCACAATCAATACATTTGCCATCTACAAACAAAAAATATCATGAAAAAATATTCGATTCTAAATTTAGTTCTTCTGAGTTTATTTATAACAACAACAGCTTTTGCACAAACAAAGCTTATTGAAAAAGTTACTCGCAAAAGCAATGAACTGGTTATTTCTTACGAAAAATACAAATTGCCGAACGGCTTAATTGTTCTTGTTCATGAAGACCATTCTGACCCTATAGTTTACGTTGATGTAACTTACCATGTTGGCTCTGCTCGAGAACAAGAAGGGCGTTCAGGCTTTGCTCACTTTTTTGAACACATGATGTTTCAAGGCTCCGAACATTTAGCAAAAGCCGAACATTTTAAAATTATTTCTGAAGCTGGAGGAACCTTAAATGGATCTACCAATCGCGATAGAACAAATTATTGGGAAGTGCTTCCTTCTAACCAACTCGAAACAGCACTATGGTTAGAATCCGACAGAATGGGTTTTTTGCTGGATTCAGTAACACAAATAAAATTTGAGAACCAACGATCAACCGTTAAAAACGAACGTGGTCAAAATTATGATAACAAACCTTATGGGATTGTTAATGAAAAAATATGTGCAGCTTTATACCCAACAACCCATCCCTACTCTTGGCAAACTATCGGGTACATTGAAGATCTGAATCGTGTTGATGTAAACGACCTTAAAAAATTCTTCATGCGCTGGTACGGACCAAATAACGCAACACTTACTGTTTCAGGAGATGTGAAGCCTGCAGATGTAATAAAATTAGCCGAGAAATATTTCGGACCTATTTCTCCAGGGCCAGAGGTTAAACCGCAAACTGTAGCTCCGGTTATTCTTGATAAAGACAGGTATATTTCTTATGAGGATAATATTCGTGCACCACAAATTAATTTCACTTTCCCCACTGTTCCTGCACGCCATCAAGACGAGCCTGCATTAGATATTTTGGCAGATATTTTAGGTGGTAACAAATCTTCTATCTTTTATCAAAATTTCGTGAAATCACAGTTAGCTCAGATGGCCAATATATATGATGCTACAGATGAATTAGCAGGTGTTTTTACTATACAAGTACGTGCATTTCCTGATAAATCCTTAGCACAAATGGATTCGTTGATTCGCGCTTCATTGATTCAATTTGAAAAACGTGGAGCAACTAATGATGATATAAAAAAATATTTAGCAAGTTTCGAAACACAAACAGTAAATTCATTATCAAGCGTACAAGGTAAAGGGTCTATACTTGCAGCTTATCAGACATATGCCAACAATCCAAATTATATCACAAAAGAAATTGAGAGATATAATAAAGTTACCAAAGAAGATGTGATGAGAGTTTATGAAAAATATATAAAAGGAAAAAATGCAGTTGTATTAAGTGTATATCCCAAAGGAAAAGCAAATGTTATTGCTAAAGCAGATAATTATACTCCTCCTGTTCGAAACATCAATGCTGCTGAAGCTTCCGAGTATAAAAATTTGGTATACAATAAAGCCAAAGATACCTTTAACAGAAAATCCAAACCAACCCCCGGTGCAAATCCTATAGTTAAAGCGCCTGCTTTTTGGACACAGAACTTTGATAATGGATTGAAAATTATTGGTGCAAAAAGTGATGAGGTACCTAGTGTTACAATTCAACTGTATGTAGAGGCCGGACACAGATACGAGCAAATCAATAAAGCCGGAATTTCGCTACTATTAACAAGTATTTTAAATGAATCAACCACAAAACACAGTGCAGAGGAAATTGCAGAAAAATTAGAACGATTAGGAAGCAGTGTCAACATTAATAATAACGGACAGGATATTGTTGTATCAATTTCTTCACTGACAAAAAATATTGATTCGACTTTAGCTATTACGAATGAAATTTTATTTCATCCTAAATTTGATACTGAAGAGTTTGATCGCATCAAAAAACAAAAGATCGAATCCATCAACAACCAGGTTACTCAGGCAACCACCATCGCTAACAACGTTTTTGCAAAGTTGATGTATGGGAATAATCACATTATGTCAATTCCCACATTAGGAACAAAAGAGACAGTTGCAGCAATTACGTTGGATGATGTAAGAAATTATTATGCTGATTATTTTTCTCCTTCAATTTCGTCAGTCGTTGTGGTTGGCGATATTGCTCAAGATGCGATAATTTCAAAGCTATCCTTCCTGAAACAATGGACCGGCAATAAGGTTATGAAAGGCATGGAACCAACGTTACCTATTATTGATAAAACAAAAATTTATTTTGTAAATAAAGATAAAGCACCCCAATCAGAAATAAGAATTGGTTATATGGCAATGCCATATGATGCCACAGGAGAATATTACAGATCAGGTATTATGAATTTTCCTTTAGGTGGTGCTTTTAACAGTCGAATCAATATGAATTTAAGAGAGGTTCATGGTTTCACCTATGGTGCTCGATCTGGGTTTAGTGGAAATCAATTTGTTGGCCCTTTTTCTACAAGTGCCGGAGTTAGAGGAAATGCCACCGATAGTTCGGTAATAGAATTTATGAAAGAAATTAAAAATTATGCAGATAATGGAATTTCGGCTGAAGAACTAAACTT
The DNA here is from genome assembly GCA_903919535.1 of uncultured Bacteroidota bacterium. Taxonomy (GTDB): domain Bacteria; phylum Bacteroidota; class Bacteroidia; order 2-12-FULL-35-15; family 2-12-FULL-35-15; genus 2-12-FULL-35-15. The sequence goes on from CAIXIP010000108.1 coordinate 12,457, forward strand.
TACAAAAAATTCTATTGGACAAAGCGAAGCATTAAAGTATGAAACTGCTACACAAAAAGCAGGATTCATAAAACGAATTTTGGATTTTAATCTGGATAAAAATTATACTGAAAAACAAAATGAAATTTTAAAAGCAATCACTAAAACCGAAATTGATGCACTTGCCAAAAAGCAATTGCCTTATACAAAAATGATAATTTTAGTGGTGGGAGATAAAGCTAAAACCTTTGATAATTTATCGAAATTAGGTTATGAGGTTATAGAATTAGATACTGATGGAAACGCCATAAAAACATTTCAAGCAGACGCGCCTAAAGAAGGATCTAACGTGATAAGGGAAGAGTATCCAAAAAGGAAATAATTTTGAGTCCTAGTGTCATTCTGTTGAACTAATGCGGTCACTTCGAGTTTGACTGAAAGGAAAGTATCGAGAAGTAATAAAACACTTAAACCTTCTCGATACGTTTTTCAACAAAGAAAAACACTCGAACTGACTAACGCAATCACCGTTTTTTTTGAAAAAATGTTTTAATCAAATCACCACACTCTACCGCTAATACTCCTGAACTCACTTCTGTCTTGGGATGAAGAATCCTTTTTTCATTCAATAAATTAAAACCTCGTTTTGTATCTGGGGCACCATAAACCAATTTCCCCAACTGCGCCCAGGCAATTGCTCCTGCACACATTACACAAGGCTCCAGCGTTATATACATCGTACACTCATTCAAATACTTTCCACTTAAATAATTTGCTGCTGCAGTTATCGCTTGCATTTCGGCATGAGCAGTAACGTCATTCAGGCGCTCCGTTAAATTATGTGCACGGGCAATGATCTGATTTTTGCAAACTACAATTGCACCTACCGGCACCTCATCAGCGTCAAAAGCTTTTTGCGCTTCTTTTAATGCTTCACGCATAAAGGATTCGTCTGAAATTAATTGCTCCAAAATTAGTTTTCTTTTTACACTCGAAATAAAGATTCTGTAAATCTAATTATTTTTTGATTTACTAAGTGTATTCCATAGTTTGATCAGAATTTTAAAATCTTTTTTTCAAAATCATTAATAACCTTTACTTTTGCATCCATTATGGCAAATCAAGAAGATATTTTCAAAAACATTATTTCGCACTCAAAAGAGTACGGATTTATTTTTCAAAGCTCCGAAATATATGATGGCTTAAGCGCTGTGTATGATTACGGACAAATGGGTGTTGAGCTTAAAAAGAACCTACGCGACTATTGGTGGAAAGCAATGGTACAAATGCATGAAAACATTGTTGGTATTGATGCCGCTATTTTTATGCATCCAACCACATGGAAAGCTTCCGGGCACGTTGATGCATTCAACGACCCTTTGATTGATAACAAAGACAGTAAAAAACGTTACCGTGCCGATGTATTGATTGAAGATCATGTGGCGAAAATAGAAGGGAAAATTCAGAAAGAAATTGATAAAGCAAAAGAACGTTTTGGGGATTCCTTTAATGAAGAAACTTTTCGAGCTACTAACGCGCGTGTGCTGGAAAACCAGGCTAAAGCAGATGATATACTTTCAAAATTTAAGGACGCATTAGAAAAAAATGATCTTGAAGCTGTTCGTCAAATCATAATCGATTGTGAAATTGTTTGTCCGGTTTCAGGTTCTAAAAACTGGACAGAAGTTCGTCAATTCAATTTGATGTTCAGCACATCAATGGGCGCAGTGAGCGAAGATTCAAACCTTATTTATCTTCGTCCGGAAACGGCACAAGGGATTTTTGTAAACTTTTTAAATGTACAAAAATCAGGTAGGATGAAAATCCCTTTTGGGATCGCACAAACCGGAAAAGCATTCCGTAACGAAATTGTAGCGCGACAATTTATTTTCCGTATGCGCGAGTTCGAACAAATGGAAATGCAATATTTTGTGCGTCCGGGAACCGAAATGGAATGGTATAATCACTGGAAAGCAACTCGCATGAAATGGCATAATTCATTAGGTTTTGGTGCAGAGAATTATCGTTTTCATGATCATTTGAAATTAGCACATTATGCAAATGCGGCATGTGATATCGAATTTAATTTTCCTTTCGGATTTAAAGAACTTGAAGGAATTCATTCCCGTACCGATTTTGATTTGAAAGCACATGAGCAACATTCTGGAAAAAAATTACAATATTTTGATCCTGAAATAAATCAAAATTATGTGCCTTATGTAGTTGAAACATCAGTCGGTTTAGATCGTTTGTTCCTTGCTGTGATGTCTAAAGCATACATTGAGGAAAAACTGGAAGATGGTACAACACGTGTTGCATTGAACCTTCCTGCATTTTTAGCTCCTATAAAAGTTGCGGTATTGCCACTTTTGAAAAAAGATGGCTTGCCTGAAAAGGCACGCGAGATAATGGATCTGTTGAAATATGATAATGCATGTACCTACGATGAAAAAGACACTATTGGTAAACGTTATCGCAGACAAGATGCAATAGGAACTCCTTTTTGCGTAACTATCGATCATCAATCGTTAGAAGACAATACGGTAACGATCCGCCATCGCGACACGATGACTCAAGAACGTGTAAATATTGATTCACTTGCAAAGATCATCGATGACAAAGTGAGTTTCAAGAAAGCGTTACAAGGATTGAAATAAGAATAAATATATTCAAATAAAAAAGCCTTAAGAATATTTCTTAAGGCTTTTTTATTTACTATAGTTTCTTTTAAAAACGAACACCAATTACTAATATATCATCCACTTGTTCCACACCTGTTTTCCAGTCTTCAATAATTTCATTCAGTTTTTTACCTTGATCATGCATGGATAAATTTTGCATCTCTGTTAATGTATCTTTCAAACGTTTACTTGAAAACTTTTTGCCTTTTTCACCACCAAACTGATCAACAAATCCATCTGTAAATAAATAGAACGTATCGTCCTTCTGTATGTTAAATACATTATTCGTGAAATTGAATTCTTCCTCTAATTGAAGTCCGCCTATCGATTGCTTGTCTGCTTTTATTTCTTCGAAAACATATTCATCTCCCTTTTTTCTGAAAAGATATAATGGTCGTTTTGCACCAGAATATTCCAACGTGTTATCACTAAAATCAACAACCGCTAAAGCCAGATCCATTCCATCTCTTGATTCGTTTGAATCGGTATCCTGTTTAAGTGATTTACGAATTCCTTTGTGCAATTTTTTGAGTACCGTGGCGGCATTATTCAGTCCTTTTTTACCAACAATTTCATTTAACAATGAGCTTCCAATCATACTCATAAATGCTCCAGGAACACCATGCCCTGTGCAATCTACAGCGGCAATGTAAACTTTTTCGTTTTTTTTATTGAACCAATAAAAATCTCCACTAACAACATCACGCGGCTTAAACAAAACAAAGGATTGAGGAAAAGCCTTTTTAATTTCTTTATTCAAAGGAAGTATCGCTTCTTGGATTTTTTTTGCATAATTGATACTATCTTTAATATCGGTAAATGCAACAGAAAGCTGGTCATTAGCATCCTTCAGCTCAATAGTGCGTTCGGTAACTTTATCTTCAAGTACTTTTTTATCCTTTGCTAATTGTGCAGTTTTATAATGCGTATATCCAAAAATGGAAACCACTATAATTAAAATCGTTAATGTATAAAACCACCAGGTTTTCCACCAAGGAGGTTTTATGGAAAACGAAAAACTTACTACATCATTACTCCAAACACCATTGCTATTTATTGCTTTCACTCTAAATGTATATGATCTTCCTGGATCAATATTGGTATATGCGGCTTCTGTATTGGTAGATAATGGCGACCAACCTTCATCTTGTCCTTCAAGAATAAAAGTATACCTAACGTTGTCGGTAGTAAATGCTTGAAAATCGAATGTTAGATTATTATTTTTATGCGACAACACTAAATTGATTGGTAAGTTAGTCAACGGATCTAGTGAATCAGCAAAATGTGTCCAATCTACAGTTTGATAAGCCATCCGAATGTTATTCAAATGCAACTTAGGTGAAGTGCGATTCGGAATATCATATTTTCTATAGTACCTACATAACCCATTTTGCGTTCCAAACCAAACGGTACCATCACTATCTTGAGAAATGGCGTTTTGAGTGACCTCATTTCCCTTATAGCCTTCCTGTTCACTATAAAATCGCAATGACTCAATTTCGAAATTTTGTTTTAGTTTCAAACTATTTACTCCCTTATCTGTCCCAACCCAAATACTATTATTGTGTTCATCGAACAACAATGCGGGAATATAATTGGAGCATAAACCATCCTTTGTTGAGATTGATTTAAAGGTTTTTCCATCAAAACAAGAGATGCCACTTTCGCCAGTTCCAAAGAACATATTTCCATTTCTATCCTCAGCGATCGACCAAATTGTTTTATCTAAAAGTCCATCTTTTTCAGTGAAATTTTGAAATTTCTCTCCATCATATTTAATAACGCCTGCATCTTTAGTTCCTATCCAAATGTTGAATTTAGAATCTTCAAAAACTGACATTATATTATCAGTTATAAATCCGGTTTTTTTGTTAAAGGTTGTTATTTTACCATTGTTAATTCTGAAAATTCCAGAACCATAAGAGGCAACCCAGATATTATCTTTTCTGTCTTGAATGATTTTTAAAACTGTAACTAGTTTGGTACTATCCAAATAACTGTATTCTTTCAGAATTTTATAATTATTTTTAATTTTTTGCAAAACAAAAATTCCGTCTTGAGTTCCGAGCCAAATGTTTTTCTCGCGATCGGCAAGGATTGTATATACAACGCTTTGGTCAATTTTTTTTAAATCAGAGGAAACAGAGAATTGATTTGTTTTTGAATTGAAAAAATTTAACCCTTGTCCGGAAGTGCCTATAATATAATTTTCATCATCATATTGATAAATGTCGCTTATCCCTTTGCATTTTAAGCCATCTTTATCATTATAATTTACAAATGATTCATTGTTAAATAAATTTACTCCGCCACCTTGAGTACCCACCCAAATATTGTCTTCATAATCAATACTTACAGAATTAACTCCATTAGAGGATAGTCCTTCTTTTTCAGTAAAAAGATGAAATTTATTACCTTCGATTTTCAGAACCCCATGTAAGGTTGCTAACCATAAATTCCCTTTTTTATCTTCTGCAATGCTACCTATAAAATCATTTTGAACACTTGGTGGCAATGTTATTTTTTGGAAGGAAGTTCCGTTGTATCTAACAAGCCCTTCGCCTATAGAACCGAACCAAATATTACCTCTGGAATCTGCGTATGACGAAAAAAATGTATGGTGTAAAAAATCTATATTTTTAATATTTGTGATTTCTTTTCCATCATATTTTGCAATTCCATTATCGAGGCAAAACCACAGATTTCCTTTTTTATCTTCGGCTATACTAAAAACCTGATTGGTTGATAATCCATCTTTTGTTGTTATATATGTAAAGTTTTTACCATCAAACTTTGCAATACCACCACCTCTTGTTGCTATCCATAAAATATTGTTTTTATCTATGTGCAACCAATATATCCCTTCATTAATATGTAAACCTTCCTTTTCAGAAAAATTAACAAAACTTGAACCATCAAATTTCGAAAGCCCTGATGATGTTGCAATCCAAATGTTTCCTTTTTTATCTTCGGCTACACAAGTAACTTCGTTTGCAATTAATCCATCATCTTTTGAATAATTTTTAAATAATTTTCCGTTGAATTTACTCACACCTCCACCTTGAGTTGCAAACCACATGTACCCTTTGCTATCTTGAAAAATATTATTAACAGTAGAGTTCGCTAGTCCATTTTTTGTAGAAAATATTTTGAAATTATATTGTTGTGCGACACACAAATTCAACTGAAAAACAGAAACTAAAAGTAGAATTGTTATTTGTTTAATAAATTTCATTAAGATCGTTTCCGAATATTTTGTTTAGGCAAATTTAACATATTAGATTGAATAGCATATCCTTAATTTGCAACAAATTTTGGATAGTTTTTTCTCGAATTTGTGTTTTAAATTAGGAGGAATATTTTTACGTTCCATTTTATAAAAAAAGAAATTCATGCTTTTTTGAAGAGCTCTATTTATTAAATATAAAAAAGGCTCGAGAAATTTCTCGAGCCTTTTTTATATTTAAATAACTTTAATTTATAACCAATTTTTTAATTGCCTTAACACCTTTATTTTCTATACTTACAGTATAAATACCTTTTGTATAACCACTGATGTCAATATTCTTTAAGGTTTTTGAATTGCCTGCTGAGTTTATCGTTTCTTCATAAACTATTTGCCCAATTGCATTCATAATTTTTATGGTAGCATTTTGAATCACCTCTGATAATTCTATTGTTATTTCATTGTTTGCAGGATTTGGATAAAGCAAAGTTGATGCATTTAAATCACTTTGATTTAAACCTGTTGCAATTGAAGTATGTTTTATATTTGAACGGGTTGTATTTATTGATGCTCGGGTGGGGCTGCAACTAATACCTAGGGCTTGTACTCTCCATTTACCATTAGGGTACAAAGCATAATTGGGGTCAGTAGTAGCTAAACCGGGGGTGTTTACCAATACGGTCCATGTTCCGGTTCCGGTATTGTTTCTTATAAACTGATAACCAGTTACTGGTGTTGATCCCCCCTCAACTGTATATGCATTCCATGAAAAGTTCTGATTACTTTGTTGTACAAAAATAGATTGGTGATATGGACTTTTTGCACTTAGGTTTCCGCAAGAATCGCGAATAGCTAACTTATATTGATAACTAGCATATTGTGGATCTCCACCATTTGGACCCCCAATGTTTCTTGCCGTATCCGTAAACATACTTAAAGAATTTTTTGAAACAGCTCCTATGCGTAAATAATTTGTAGAAATTACATCGTATCGATAAACAATAAAACTATCCACTGCGGTGTATTGCGTTTTGTCCCAATATATTTCATTATTTATTGAAAGTGAATCAACTGTTACCATGCAGATTGAAGGAGTAACAGGTGTAATTACATTTATTGTTTTTGTTGCTGTATTACTACAACCAAAACCGTCTGTTCCAGTTACTGTATAAGTTGTTGTTGCAGCTGGGGTAAAACTAACGCCATTGTTTACACCGCTCGGTAACCACGTATAAGTGGTTGCTCCACCACCGGTTAAAGTTGCAGGGTTTCCTGAACAAACTTTTATTACAGATGCACTTGCCGTAACTGCTGGCAATGCATGAACGGTCACAGCAAAAGCTGTAGATGCAGTTCCATTGCCACAGCTATTTGTAGCCAATACACTTACATTTCCTGAGGTTGCTGATGCTGCATAATTTACTGTAATTGAATTAGTATTGCTACCCGAAGCTATTGATGCACCAGTTGGCAATGTCCAGTTATAACCTGTTGCGTTTAATATTGACCCAACTGAATAAACAACTCCGGCTTGACCTTTACAAACACTTGCTGTGCCAGTAATACTACCAGATGCTGAAGGCAAAGGGTTTACTGTTATTGGCAAGCTCGAAGATGAGCTACCACTGCCACAAGCATTCGTACCATAAACCATAACCGCTCCGGATGAAGCGGTATTAGAATAATTAACCACAATACTATTAGTATTACTACCTGAAGCAATTGAAGCACCTGTTGGTAAACTCCATGAATAACCTGTTGCATTGGTTATTGCTGTTACTGTATAACTAACCCCATTTTGTCCCTGACAAACACTTGCTAAACCAGATGCACTTACTGATATAACTGGAAGGGGATTAACCGTAATAACTTTTGTTGAAGAGACTCCATTACCGCATGAATTTGTTCCGTTTACGGTAACATTGCCTGATAAAGCATTTGTAGTAAAATTAACCGTAATACTATTGGTATTGCTACCTGTTGCAATAGATGCACCACTTGGCAGTGTCCAATTATAACCAGTAGCGTTTAAAATTGAAGGTACAGTATAAGAAACGCTATTTGTGCCTGCGCATAAACTTGATGTACCTGTAATGCTACCTGCTGCAACTGGCAATGGGCCTACACTTATTGGCAAAGCTGTACCCACACCATGACCACAACCATTCACACCCGATACTGAAACACCTCCACCGGAAGCTGTACCAGAAAAATTAACAGTAATATTATTGGTGTTGGCACCAGCTGTTATCGTAGCTCCAACAGGCAATGTCCAGTCATAACTAATTGCATTAGTAATTGTGGGAACTGAATAAGTAACAGAATTTTGGCCTTGGCAAACACTGTTTGAGCCTGTAATACTTCCAGCAGCTCCTGGTAATGGACTCACAGTTATTGGAAGAATAGCAGAAACGGGGCCATTTCCACAACCGTTTGTTCCATAAACAGTCATATTTCCTGAAATAGCGGATGTTGAATAATTAACTTGAACACTATTTGTATTAGCTCCGGTCGCAATTGTTGCTCCAGTTGGTAACGACCAAACATAACCGGTTGCTGCCGAAATCGAAGATACGTTATAACCTATTCCAACCATACCTTGGCAAGGGGATTGCGGACCAGAAATTAGGCTTGGTGGGCTTGGCAAAGCATTAATAACAATATCTATTTCGGCTGTTATCACCCCACCGCTTGCGGTACAATACATTCCATCATTGTTTAGTGTTATTTTTACTGTTGTGCCTGCATCTAATGGAGAAGGTGCGTAAGTAGCAGATGAGCCACCACCAGTAAGATTAAGTGTTCCTGAACCTGCAAGTACATTCCATGTACTGTTGCAATCAGGATTAACATAGCCAGTCAAATTAATATAGCCAATATTATTAATGCACCAAGTTGTTGGACCCGTAATATATGTTTCACAGGGAGGATCGAGAACAGTACTTTTTTTCTCTGTTTTATCGCCATTATTTTCAATTGCGTTTAACGGATTAATTGCAAATTGAATTACTATAATTATAAAAGTGATGAGTTTTTTCATTGGACTAATTTTGGGAGTTTTTAATGATCTAACAATTTTGTGCAAAATAATACAATTTTGGAAACCGACAAGGGTAAATTAATAAAAAATGCTTATACATACCTAATATAAGGAAGCTTTAACATGAATTTTATCTATTTAGTCTAATTCACAACTAATTTTTTAATTCCAATTATTCCTTTATTTTCAATACTTACAGCATAAACACCTTTTGTATAACCACTGACGTCAACCTTCTTTACAATTTTTGAACTCCATTTTGTGTTTATCGTTTCTTTATAAACCATTTGACCGACCGCATTCACACCTTTTTATTGTTGCATTTTGAATCGTTTCTGATAATTCAAATGTCACTGCATTATTCGCTGAATTTGGATAAAGTATGATGACATTTATTTTTTATTGTTTTCTACTTATTGATAACAAATATGTGATAATTTGCCAATATCAAAAGAAGTTTATGGCCGATAAATCCCATTGAAATAAGCCATCAACAAATTTATTAGATACATATATAATTTAAAGATTCGTAAATTCGCAACGAATACTAACAAAATCCAATATGATACATTTTCATACACAAGACATAAAATTTACATTAAAAAATAAAACGGTTTTAAAACATTGGATTACATCAATCATAGAAAAAAAGAAGCGGAAATCAGGAGAGATAAGTTTTATTTTTTGTTCAGATGAATATCTGCTTAATATTAACAAACAATACCTCAACCACGATACATACACCGATATTATTACTTTCGATTATTCACAAGAAAATGTGAAGTTGAATATTAGCGGAGATATTTATGTCAGCATTGAAAGGGTAAAAGAAAATGCTTCCAAATTTTCTAAATCATTTGAAGAAGAGTTGCACCGCATACTTATTCACGGAACATTACATTTACTTGGATACAAAGACAAAACAAAAATTGCAAAAACAGAAATGACCAAACAAGAAGATCTTTGTTTGGCCATTTTAAAAAAAATATATTAATATTATTTTTCTATTGCATCAACACCCGGAAGGCTTCCGCTTTCAATATATTCCAGCAATGCTCCTCCACCGGTAGAAACATAAGAAACGTCATTCCCGAAATGATATTTATTGATTGCCGCCACAGAATCACCTCCTCCAATCAATGAAAAAGCTCCTTTTTTTGTAGCTGCAACAATTGCTTCTGCAGCTGATTTGGTGCCATGTTCGAAGCTACTCATTTCAAATACTCCCATCGGTCCATTCCACAAAATGGTTTTTGAATTTGAAATAACTTTGGCAAATATTTTTTCGCTGGCAGGTCCAATATCCAAGCCCATCCAACCATCTGGTATAGATTTGATATCCACAGTTTGTTTTTCGGCTTCGTTATTAAAAGCGTTGGCAACAATAGCATCTATAGGTATATAAATATTTACACCTTTCGCTTTTGCATCGTTTAAAATATTTAATGCTGTTTGTAGTTTATCCTCTTCAACCAGTGAGTTACCTATGTTTCCGCCTTGAGCTTTAACAAATGTAAATGCCATTCCGCCCCCAATAATAATATTATTTGCTTTATTGATGAGTTGTTCTAAAATCAAAATTTTGTCAGACACTTTTGCTCCACCCATTATAGCGGTAAAAGGTTTTTCTGATTTATTTAACACTTTGTCAACGCTTGCTAACTCACCACTCATCACATAACCAAAACATTTATTATTTGGGAAAAATTGCGCTATAACCGCTGTGGAAGCATGCGCACGATGGGCTGTTCCAAAAGCATCGTTCACATAAAATGTTCCCAATTCAGAAAGTTGTTTTGCAAAATCAACATCGCCTTTTTCTTCTTGTTTATGAAAACGTAAGTTTTCCAAAAGCAAAACATCGCCTGATTTCAAAGCTGCTGCTGCATTTTTTGCAACATCGCCAATGCAATCGGATGCAAATGAAACATGACAACTTAATAATTTACTTAAGTGATCGACAATATGTTTTAATGAATATTTTTCGGTTGGTCCTTCTTTTGGTCTCCCGAGGTGAGACATCAATATAACAGATCCTCCATCGTTTAAGATTTTTTTAATTGTTGAAATAGCTGCACGAATGCGTGTATCATCGCTTATATTATATTGTGCATCTAAAGGAACATTAAAATCAACACGGATCAAAGCCTTTTGATCTTTGAAATTAAAATTATCAACTGTTTTCATACGTATTTCGTTTTTAAGAAATGGTTGTCAGACAAAATTTGTGTTGCAAAAATAACTTTTCTGCTCATACTTAAAAATGATTTTATTCATGTGTTAAATTCAAATAAAACAATAAATAGTTTGTCAATCCAAAAGTTATTTAGATATTTGTCTAATTATTTAAATATCTAATTACAAAAATGAATCTTCTATTCAAAGCTTTGAGCGACCCAACACGCAGAAAAATTATTGAACTACTGCGAAAATGCGATATGAATGCAGGAGAAATTGCCGACTATTTTTCTATTAGCAAGCCCAGCATTTCACATCACCTCGACCTACTGAAACAAGCAGGCATTGTGCTTTCTATTAAAGAAGGGCAGTTTATAACTTACTCTTTAAACACAACCGTTTTTGATGAAATGGTAAAATGGGCCATCGATCTTTCACAAAATAAAAATCTTAAAAACAAAACAAAGAAATGAAAACATTAAAAATTGATTGGTTGATTTGGATATTTCTATTAACACCATTTATATTTATCGGAATTTACTGGAATCAGTTTCCGAATAAAATCCCAACACATTTTAATTTTGATGGTATACCTGATGATTACAGCGATAAGCTACAAGGCTTGTTATTATTACCTGGGATAAACCTTTTAATGTATTTTGTATTTATTTTATTGCCTATTATAGATCCTTCCCGCAAGAATTATGGCTTGTTCCAGGATAAGTTTAAAATAATTCGAATTGTGTTGCATTTATTTTTAGCCTTTGCATTTTTCCTGATTGCCTTTTATTCATTAGGTTATCATTTTAACATGTCTTTTCTAATTATCTATTCTATTTTGCTGGTGTTTTTAATAATCGGAAATTATTTAGGAAATGTACGTCACAATTATTTTATAGGAATACGAACACCATGGACGCTTTCAAATGAAGAAGTTTGGAAAAAAACACATCGCCTTGCGGCCAAAGTCTGGGTTATTTCATCACTATTAACTATGGCTGTTTTACCTTTTGTGCCAGCCAATGTTGCTGAATTTATTTTTATTGGTTATATCGCTCTGATAACAACTATACCTATTGTGTATTCGTATATAGTTTTCAGTGAAATCAAAAAAGGGGAATAGTGGCTGTCTGATATAAAGTCTTAGAGATCTATTTGCATAAAATCAACATTTATAGATCTTAAAAATTGCATATATGTGCTATCAGGAATATTCCATGCCATTAAACGAACCCCCTTTTTATGCAGCAGGTTTATTTTATCATTATCCAATTCATCTTTAAAATTAGTTTTATACGAAATGCCATCGAGGTTGTTTTTTAAAGCCTCTAACATTCCCTTTTCATAATCGCCATAAGATGTAATAAATGTTTTTACTAAACTATTTTTCTTTTTTATCCAACCTAACACAGAAGGGAAATCGTTTTCAAAAAGTAGATATTTAGTTAGATTATATTTTTCGCCAAGTTTAATTATTTCTTCTGCTTCAGCTTTCATAACATCTTCAACAGCCATACTATTTCCGCTACATGGTTTCCAATCTTTCAGGTCAATGGCAATGTATTTACGAATATTATGTTGATCCATATAATTCATAACATCAGCAAGCTTTGAGTATTTATGAGAAATCCCGTTGCAACTATCTATACTTTCTATTTCAATATCTCTTGTTTCTACAAAACAGTTTTGTTCTCCGTTACAACCAACCACCTTTGTATTGTGAGAAAGCCAAATGGTTCTATCTTTACTTAATTGAACATCCACTTCGATTCCTGCCATAAACGAGAGCGCATTAATACAGGAAGCATAATTGTTTTCGGGCAAAGAATCTGTTCTTCCACCGCGATGTGCCAGTGAAATTGTTGGTGAATATTCGAGTGGTTTATCTTCATAATAATTTACTTTCTCGCAAGACAAAAAAGCAAGTATTAACAAACAGGAAAACCAAATTGTTTTTTTCATTTTATACGATATAAATATTCTAAACTAAAAGATGGCTGCCACTCATGAGGCCAACCAACCTCCAAATACGTTTTACGATCATAATAAAAAGCAGAATTATATAAAATACCACCATTCACCGAAATTGAGGATTTCTTATTGATGTTATATATTAAACGAAACTCAGGATTTATTCCTTCTACCAAAAATTCGTTATACTTATTATTAAAATGCCATGTTAATAGTTTTAGTTGAAGGAATAAATTTAATTTTCTAGGCTTTTCTTTCAGAAGTTTTCTTCCTAAATTCAAATAAGCCATCTGATAATTGTAATTTTCAAAACCCCAAGGTTTTACTCCAATTGCCATCTCGAAATAATATTTTTTTCGAATCGGCATATTAACTCCCAGGTTCAAATATTCGTAATTACCGATACCGATAAAAACAAAAGGGTGCTGTTGAATTGTATCTTGCTGAGCTTTTAAAAAGGATTGACTAAATACTAATAAGCAGAGAATGGCTATACGAAGCATTATAAGAAATAAATTTTTGAAGCAATATACGACAAAAGTGAATGTCCAAAATGTAAAATTGTCTCAAAAAAACTTATCAAATACCTCCCGTTCAAAAAATGTAATTTCCCTACCCTTTCATCCCAAATCATTTGTTATCTTTGAAATCGTTTAAAATTTGTTTGGTAAAATACTGCCATTCAATTAAATGGATAACAAAAAGGGATAAATGCTTTTTAGTGAAATAATAGGTCAACAAGCTATCAAAGAGCGATTGATACGTTCCGTAAATGAGGGACGCATTAGTCATGCCCAATTATTTTTGGGACCTCAAGGCAGCGGAAGCCTGGCTCTTGCTCTTGCATACGCTCAATACATTTCTTGCAAAAACAAGTTGGAAAACGATTCCTGCGGTATTTGTCCATCATGTGTGAAGTTAAACAAGCTGGTTCATCCCGATTTACATTTTGTGTATCCTGTTGCGCTTTCAAAAAATGTGAAAACCAGCACAGATGTAGCTGCAGAATGGCGCGAAGCATTTTTGGATAATCCCTATATCACGTTGTTTAATTGGTTCGAATTGTTGGAAGCCGAAAATAAGCAAGCTGTAATTGGTGTAGAAGAAAGCGCTGAAATACTTCGTAAATTGAGCCTCACAACATACGAAGCTGAATATAAAATAATGATCATTTGGCAAGCCGAAAAAATGAATCAGCAAGCAGCTAATAAATTGCTGAAAATTTTGGAAGAGCCGCCTGATAAAACTCTGTTTTTGTTAGTTTGTGAAAGTGAAGACCAATTATTACGGACTATTGTTTCGAGAACACAACTAATTAAAATTCTCAAAATTAGTGATGCCGATCTAATTCAGGCATTGGTTGAGCGTAATGAAATATCGCCCGAAGATGCTGAAAAAACAGCCCACCTGGCTGATGGGAATTATTCTGAAGCATTATTACTTATTAAAGAAAATGAAAATGCAGGTCAAAATTTAGCACGATTTCAAAAACTTATGCGTGCAAGTTTAAAATTTGACCCAAAGGCTGTATTGACTTGGATAGATGAGATTGCAGATGCAGGCCGTGAGCGACAAAAGAATTTTTTAAATTACGCTTTACATATTATTCGCGAAAGTTTAGTTTTAAATTATGGCAATGCAAGTCTTGTAAAGTTGGGTGCAAGTGAGCAGGAATTTGTTCAAAAATTTTCGCCATTTATTCATTCAAGCAATACCGAACAGTTTATTGAAGAGCTTAACAAAGCACATTATCACATGGAACGCAATGCCAATGCAAAAATTTTATTTATGGATCTGGCGTTCAAGTTCAATGAATTATTAAATTTACCAAAACCTGTTTGATACAGGTATCGAAGCAATACGCTTTAAAAAATTGACATTTAGTAGGACACTTTTGTCAGCAACAAAAATTAATCAACAGCTTTTTTAAAGCTTAAGAGATAAAAGATATGGGATGTAGTGGATGTTCAACCGGCAGAGGATGCAGTACAGCAAGTACTGATTTGCCTGGTGGTTGTAAGAATAATGGATCGTGTAGTACCGGAGGATGCAATAAATTAAACGTATTCGATTGGTTGGCAAATATGGAATTACCAGCTGGTCAGCCAGTTTTTGATTGTGTTGAAGTACGATTTAAAAATAGCCGTAAAGAAATTTTTAGGAATGTAAATACTCTTCCCTTAAATGTTGGAGATGTTGTTGCTGTTGAAGCTTCACCAGGTCATGATATTGGTGTAATTTCTATTTCAGGTGAATTGGTTCGCCTTCAAATGAAAAAGAAAAATGCTAATCCTGCATCTGAAGAAATAAAAAAACTATATCGCAAAGCCAAACAAACCGATATTGATAAATGGGTAGAAGCGCAAAACCTGGAACATTCAACCATGTATCGTGCTCGCACCATTGCTGTGAAGTTGAACTTACAAATGAAAATTTCAGATGTTGAATATCAGGGCGACAAAACAAAAGCAATATTTTATTATACCGCTGAGGAACGCGTTGATTTTAGAGAACTTATAAAAGTGTTGGCAGATGAATTTAAAGTGCGAATTGAGATGCGTCAGATTGGTGCACGTCAAGAAGCCGGCCGATTAGGAGGCATTGCATCTTGTGGACGAGAGTTGTGTTGCTCTACCTGGTTAACCGATTTCCGTTCTGTTTCAACAAGCGCAGCTCGTTATCAACAGCTTTCATTAAACCCTTTGAAATTAGCAGGACAATGCGGGAAGTTGAAGTGTTGTTTAAATTATGAATTAGATAGTTATCTGGATGCTATCCAGGATTTTCCGGAAGTAAATAATGTGAAGCTTGAAACTCAACGAGGAAGAGCTTTTCATCAAAAAACAGACATTTTCAGACGCACCATGTTCTTCTCTTATACCGATGAACCGGACAACTTTATTCCCCTTCCAGTTGATCGTGTGAAGTTGATAATTGAGATGAATGCAAAAGCTGAAAAACCTGAAGACCTATTAGCGAAAGTTATTCAACCAAGAATTGTTGAGAAAAAACCTGATTACGAAAATGTAGTCGGACAGGATAGTCTTACCCGATTCGATAAAAGCAAAAAACCTAAATCGAAAAACAATAAGAGAAGAAACGGACCTCCAAACCCTAACAAACCGGCTGGAGTAGTAACTGGGAATAAGCCTAATTCGACACCCAACCCAAATCAAAATAAACCAAAACCAAATCCGAACCCGAATCAAAATAAACCGAATCCGAATCCAAACATAGGTAATAAACCAAAAAACAATACTAATCGTCCGCGCCCAATTATTAAACAGCCTGGTCAAAACAATAATAACAGACCACCGGAAACTAAGTAATTAAATGGAAAACAGAGGCACTTGCAATAAATTCATGAACCGCATAATCAACAAATTGAGATTCAATTTTTCTGCAACATTTTTTTTGTTGGGTCTACTGCTGTTTAATTCCTGTGATCGCGCTCGAATATTCGAACAAAATCAGAATATTGCTGAAGGAGGTTGGAATAGCAAAACCATTTTAAAATACGATGTTGATATCACAGATCCTGCCACCCCAGCAAATTTTTATATCAATGTTCGAAATGCAGATGGTTATCCTTACAACAATTTATACCTATTCATTAAAACAACTTTTCCGAACGGAAAAATGTCGAATGATACACTAGAGTGTGTTTTGGCAGACGAAAAAGGAAAATGGCTAGGAAGTGGAATGGGAGATATTTATGATAATCAAATACCTTTTAAACGAAATGTACGTTTTCCATTACCAGGAAAATATACGTTCGAAATACAACATGGCATGCGTACCGATATTGTTCCATTAATTATGGATATTGGCTTACGAATAGAAAAGGGAGAAAAATAAGGAATATAAAATGAGCGCAGAAAAAGCAAAAACAATAGATTTTAAAAAGTACGTATTTTGGTTTTGGATACTCTTTGCAGGGCCAGTTTTATCACTATTATTATTTGTATTTTGTGTTAGAATGTTTGCCGACCTACCTGATACAGAAGCACTACAAAATCCAAAAACAAATTTAGCAACCGAAGTTTTTTCAAGCGATATGAAAGTGCTTGGAAAATTTTACGCTGAAAATAGGACCAATGTTAAGTTCAAACAAATTTCCCCATACATTGTAAATGCACTTGTTGCTACCGAAGATGCACGTTTTTTTGAACACTCCGGAGTAGATGTAAGAGCTTTATTGAGAGCAGTAGCGGGTGCAGCAACAGGTAGTTCATCAAGTGGCGGAGGAAGTACGCTGACACAACAATTGGCAAAAATGCTTTTTCCTCGAGAAGACCTCGGAAAACTAGGCTTGATACTACGTAAATTCAAGGAGTGGATCATTGCCGTTAAACTAGAAAGAGAATACACCAAGGAAGAGATTATTGCCATGTATCTCAACAAGTTTGATTATGTGAATAATGCGGTTGGAATAAAATCTGCTGCTCAAATTTATTTTGGAACAACTCCGGATTCCTTACGTATCGAACAAGCTGCAACCCTTGTTGGGATGGCAAAAAACCCTGCCTATTTTAATCCTAATCGTTTTCACGACCGAGCAGAAGGACGAAGAAACACTGTATTGCAACAGATGGAAAAATATGGATATATAACAAAAGATCAATCTGATTCCTTGCAAAAGATCCCACTAAAATTAAAATTTCAACCTGAAGACCACAACGATGGATTAGCACCTTATTTCAGAGAATATTTAAGGGATGTGTTTTTGAAGAAGTGGTGTGAAGAGAATCCAAAAGCTGATGGAACAAAATACGATGTGTATCGCGATGGATTAAAAATTTATACGACCATTGATTCTCGAATGCAACGGTATGCCGAAGAAGCCGTTACAGAGCATTTGAAGGAATTACAAGCCTCTTTTGATAAAGAATGTAAGAACAAAAGAAATGCACCTTTTGCATGGAACGTGAATAAGGAAGAGATAAAAAATATTATGCATCAAGGGATGAAACGTTCTGAACGTTATCGGGTATTGAAAAAAGCAGGAATGAGTGAACCGGATATTGAAAAAAACTTTAACACTAAGACAGAAATGGTCATTTTTTCATGGAAAGGGCCAATCGATACTACAATGACACCGATGGATTCTGTTCGTTATTACAAAAGATTTTTACAAACAGGGTTTATGTCCATGGAGCCACAAACAGGTTACATCAAAGCATGGGTAGGAGGAATTGGTCATAAATTTTTTCAATACGATCACGTACAAATTGGACACTCAAGGCAAGTTGGTTCCACATTCAAACCTTTTGTTTATGCGCTTGCCATACAAGAAGGGTATTCCCCTTGTTACCGTGTACCTAACACAAGGACATGTATTGATATGCCTGCAGGACAACCACAATATTGCCCCGACAATTCGTCTGGTGAAGAAAAATTTGAAGGAAAAATGGTAACGCTTCAGTGGGCCCTGGCAAATTCCGTTAATTACATTTCTGCTTATTTAATAAAACAATTTGGGGCAAACGCTGTTGCTGAACTGGCGCACAAAATGGGTATTGTGAGTAAAATTGACCCCACTCCATCCATTTGTTTAGGTACACCTGAAATTTCGGTTTTCGAAATGGTAGGTGCAAATTCAACATTTGCAAACAAAGGCACTTGGATCGAACCAACTTTTGTAACCAGAATAGAAGATAAAAATGGAAAAGTATTAGCCGATTTTGTTCCTCGCACGGAAGAGGTTATGAACGAAGAAAAATCATATATTATGCTGCAATTAATGAAAGGTGTTGTTCAAATGGGAACAGGTAGTCGCTTGCGCTTTCGTTATAAATTGAATAATCCGATTGCAGGAAAAACAGGTACCACACAAAATAATTCTGATGGCTGGTTCATGGGAATTACTCCTGACCTGGTTTCCGGATGCTGGGTTGGAGGCGAAGACAGAGCTGTACATTTTGACAGAACCGACCAAGGCCAAGGCGCATCGATGGCTTTACCTATTTGGGCTAAATACATGCAGAAAGTTTATGCTGATAAAACTTTGAAAATTTCACAAGGAGATTTTGAAAAACCATCAAAGAAAATTGATGTTGAAATGGATTGCAGCAAGTATAATAAAGAGATTGAAAGCGGAATTGAAAATTTTAATCAAACTGATGATTTTTAATTAATTTAATATGAACAAAACAGTAAAAAATGCCGATGAGGCAATCGGAGACATTAAGAACAATATGACCATCATGCTTGGTGGTTTTGGTTTATGCGGAATTCCTGAAAACTGTATTAATGCATTAGTTAAAAAGGGAGTAACTGGATTAACCTGTATATCAAACAATGCCGGTGTCGATGATTTTGGAATTGGATTGATGCTACAAACTCGACAAGTAAAAAAAATGATCTCTTCTTATGTTGGCGAAAATGCAGAATTCGAACGTCAATTATTGAGTGGAGAATTAGAAGTGGAACTTATTCCGCAAGGAACATTGGCAACACGCTGTTTGGCTTCCGGATACGGAATGCCTGCAATATTCACACCTGCAGGCGTAGGAACTGAAATTGCAATTGGAAAAGAATCCCGAAAATTTTTGGTAGATGGAGTTGAAAAAGAGTTTTTGATGGAAATGGCTTTTGACGCAGATTTTGCAATTGTAAAAGCTTGGAAAGGTGACACCCAAGGAAATTTAATTTATCGTGAAACTGCACGAAATTTTAATCCAATGATGGCTATGGCAGGAAAAATAACCATTGCAGAGGTAGAAGAATTAGTTCCTGCTGGTGAATTAGATCCAGATCATATTCATACTCCGGGAATTTATGTTCATAGAATTTTTCAAGGAGTGAATTATGAAAAACGTATTGAACAACTTACTGTACGCAAGAAATAATTGGAACAATTTCAAATTATAAAATTATGTTAGATAAAATTGGAATCGCGAAACGCATCGCTAAAGAAATAAAAGATGGTTATTATGTGAATTTAGGAATTGGTATTCCAACACTGGTAGCGAATTATATTCCGAAAGGAATGAACGTTGTTTTGCAATCAGAAAACGGACTCTTAGGAATGGGGCCTTTCCCTTTTGAAGGAGAAGAAGATTCGGATTTAATAAATGCAGGAAAACAAACAATTACAACTGTTCCTGGTTCAGCGTTTTTTGATTCGGCAATGAGTTTCGGAATGATACGTGCACGCAAGGTGGATCTAACAATACTTGGAGCAATGGAAGTTTCGGATAATGGAGATATTGCAAATTGGAAAATTCCTGGCAAAATGGTAAAAGGAATGGGTGGAGCAATGGACCTTGTCGCATCAGCAAAAAATATTATTGTTGCCATGCAACATGTAAATAAAGCTGGCGAATCAAAACTATTAACCAAATGTAGTTTGCCTTTAACCGGTGTGGGATGTGTTAAAAAAATTGTAACCGAATTAGCAGTAATTGATGTTACGCCACATGGGTTTAGATTACTTGAACGGGCTCCAGGAATCAGTGTTCAGGAAATCGAAAATGCAACAGAAGGTCGTTTAATAATTGAAGGTGATATTCCGGAAATGATTATTGACTAAATAATGGAATACTCAGCAAATGCCAAGAATAATTCAGCAACAGGCTTGCTAATTATTCTTGGCATTTTAATTTTCTCTTATACTGTTATTCGTGCTTTCTTATTGGCAATTACTTGGGATGAAGCATATACATATTTAGAATTTGTGCGCAATGGAAAATTTATTCCAGATAAATTTGACCAAATGTCTGCCAACAATCATTTATTAAACACCTGGCTTGACATTTTTTTTGTAAAATGCTTTGGTGTAAATGAATTTGTATTGCGTTTACCTTCGTTATTCGGACACCTATTATTTCTTTTTTACTCTGCAAAACTCGTTACTAACTTTGAAAATAAAGGAATAATTTTTTGTTCTTTTTTTATTCTTAATGTAAATCCGTACATGCTTGATTACTTTTCTTTGTCTCGTGGATATGGACTTTCATGGGGGTTAATGATGACAAGTGTTTATTATTTATTTTTATTTCAGAGCAAGGGTTATCGTAAATTGTTTGCTATTATATCTATTGTTTTAGCAGCTTTAGCAACATTAGCAAATTTTGTTTTGCTGAATTACTGTTTGGCATTATACGGTTTTATAACAATCCTAATTTGTTATAAATATTTTAACTCTGAGGGAGCAAGGTCAAACAAAATATTCAAAATCATCAAAGAACTCCTTGTACCAAGCATTATCATAATTATATTTTTAGGAATTATTGTTCCCTTTTTATTTCATTTTAAACAAGCAGGAACACTTTTTTGGGGAGGTCAGAAAAGTTTTTGGACAGATAGCATTAGCGAAACAATTAACCGAAATTTGTATGAACTAAAATTTAACCTTTTTATTCATTGGTTACTCAAAGCGTTTATGCTTTTTGTTGTTTTAGCTGGATGTATATTTATTGGACATAAATATTTTAAAACACGAGCCACTATTGATAATTTATTTGTTGCTGCTTTAATTACTTTAATTGGTTTTATTGTGCTTAGTACAACCTTACAGTATTATCTAATTGACACCCCCTATCTAACAGACAGAACAGCTATGTTTATTGTAATATTGTTTAATTTATTATTTGTTGTTCTTATTAATGAGTTTTCTAAAGAAAAACCCAAGGCTGTTTTTTTAATTTATTCTGCTGCAGGTTTGCTATTTTTTCATTTCGCTTATTCTTCGAATTTAAAATATGTGTTGGATTGGAAATTTGATGCAGATACAAAAGGTGTTATTGCAGAATTAGAAAACCAAAGACCATTAAATGAATTGAAATCGAATCAAACAATCGGAACACATTATTTGTATTCGCCCAGTCTCGATTTTTACAGAGCGACAAATAAAATAGATTGGATAACCTGCGACATTTTTGACGATAGTACTATTTCAAAATATGATTATATTTATCTTTCGCTAGCAGATTTTGAGCGAATAAATAATGACAACCTAACTGAAATTAAAATATTTCCAATCACAAAAAGTATTCTGGCAAAGGTTAATTTTTAAAACAATTTCGTAAAATGAAAACTTCTCAATTTTTCTGGAAGAATGAAAAATATTTCTTTGGAATATTGATTTTACTTTTTTTGATTCCTGTTATTGTATCTAAGTTTTTTCCCACCATGGATGGTCCAGCTCATTTATATAATGGACATCTATTAAATCAACTATGGTTCCATGGCTCCCCTGAAGTTTTTCAATTTTTTGATGTAAATACCCATACAGAAACAAATTGGATCAATCATATTTGGTTTGCTTTTATGTTTAATTTTTTTCCTGCATTTATAGTTGAAAAAAGTTTTCTTATTCTTTATATAGTTACTCTTGTGTATTCATTTAGGAGGTTGATAATAACATTAGCTGGCACATCAAAACAAGCCTTCTTGGCCTCTTATTTAATATTTCCTTTTGTATATTCTTTCCCATTTTGTATGGGTTTTTTTAATTTTTGCATCGGAATTCCAATACTATTTGTTTGTGTGACATTTTGGGTAAATACAGCAAATAAATGGAATGCATACAGAATTATCATGTTGCTATTTTTAACAAGCCTACTGTACCTTACACACCTTTTCAATTTTTTATTTTTTGGATTAATAATTTTTATTTTCGAAGCGAAAAGTGCAATAAATTCAAAGGAGATAAAAAGTTTTTTCCGTCAATTACTTTTTCTTTTTATAACAACTTTACCTGGGATTCTCTTTACTAGCCGCTTTGTTTTCTCAAACAACGGAGGGTTTGTCACAAAATACTTAAGCACAACAGATCTTATAAAAGGGCTAACCGACATGTCACCCTTAATCACCCTAAGTTATAATAAAGAAAAAACTTTTTCTCAAATAATTTTGTTTTGTGTAGTGATACTAATCCTAATAGTTGTTTATAATATATTTAAAGACCAACAAACTAAAAAGAACTTTAAGTCTAACAGTTTTTGGCTAATCATAGCGTTTTTAATGCTCATTTTATACTTTACTGTCCCCGACTGGATGCTTTCTGGTGGTGGAATTTCGATACGATTAGCTTTGTTCTTTTTCTTAATCATTATCATTTGGATTGCGACAATTGGACTTTCTGTAAAACAACTTTTTTTCCCTTTAAGTATAATTCTTGGCTCAGCACTTTATTTAGTTTATTATCATACCGTAGAAACAAAAACATTAAGTGAAGATGCTGCAGAAATGGCTTCGGCAGCTAATTATATTGAAGAAGGAAAAACTCTTTTACCACTCAATTACTCACAAAATTGGCTTCACAGCAATTATTCAAATTACATTGGAACGGAAAAATTTATTGTTGTATTAGATAACTACGAAGCTACAACAGCTTTTCCACTACTTTGGAAAAAGAACGAAAACCCTTATGACCTGATTGGAAATTTTGGGAATCTGAATCCCTGTATTACAATTGAAAAGTATGAAAAGCAGACTGGACATAGGATAGATTATATTACCCGCTGGTGTTTTAATAAAGAAAGCAAAGATTCCTGTTCTACTGAAACTGAAAGATTAATACTTCAAAATTTTGAGTTGATATACACTTCTACTTATAAAAAATTAGAGTTGTTTAAAAGAAAATATAAAAATTGATTGTCGCTTCTTGAATTAAAAGCAATTTTGGGTTTCCCCTAATTTTATTCAAATTTATTCCCTAAAAAAAACAATTAGGCGCCTAAATTATGAGCGAATAATTGCAAGAAAAAATTATGTAAATGATTTAAAATTAGCATATTTGCAGTTAAGACAAAACTAAATGGAAAAACCGTCAGAATTTTTTTATAAAACGATAGATAAAGAGGGGTTTGAAACACTTGATGTTATTTCTGAAGCCGACAATTTTAATGACTGGATGTACAACACCATTAAGCCATATTGTAAAGGAAAAATATTAGAAATTGGGAGTGGACTCGGAAATATTTCAAGTTATTTTATCAAAGATAATTTCAATATTTTTCTTACTGATATCCGAGACAATTATTGTGATGAGTTAAAAAGAAAATTTTCTACAAATAAAAATGTAATTGGAATCGAAAATATTGATTTGGTAGATCCTGATTTTGACACAAAATATGCCCAACACTTAAATTCCTTTGATACAGTTTTTGCTCTTAATGTTATTGAACATATTGAAGATGATACTTTAGCAATCAAAAACTGCAAAAAATTGTTGTCAAAAGGTGGCCGCTTAATTATTCTGGTTCCTGCTTATCAAAAGCTCTATAATACTTTTGATAAAGAGCTTTATCATTACAGAAGATATACATCCAAACAAATGGAAAATATATTTTCAAAAAATGAAATAACTATTAAAAAATCTTTTTATTTCAATTTCTTGGGAATATTTGGCTGGTATATTTCCGGCAAAATGATGCATAAAAAAATTATTCCTAAATCTCAAATGAATTTTTATAATAAAATTGTTTTTATTGCAAAAATTCTTGACATAATATCCTTAAAAAAAATCGGCCTTTCATCAATTGTTATTGGCGAAAAAAAATAAATACTTCATGGATTTTAAAAAACTATCAATTGTTATTCCTGCATACAACGAAGGCAAAACTATTCACTTAATTTTAAATAAAATTGCTGCAGTCCAATTAATTAATAATATCGAAAAAGAAATTATTATTGTTAATGATTGCTCTAGCGATGATACCGCACAATCAATTGAAAATTATACAAAAAGCAACCCTCATTTAACTATTCAACTTTTTAATCAGTCAACCAATCAAGGCAAGGGAGCTGCTCTTCACAAGGGAATATCGTTAGCCACAGGTGAATATATAATTATTCAAGATGCAGATTTAGAATATGACCCAGAAGAATACAACCTCTTAATCAAACCCGTTTTAGACGGTTTTGCTGATGTTGTTTATGGTTCCCGATTTATTGGAGGCAACGCACATCGAATTTTATTTTTTTGGCATACAATCGGGAACAAACTTTTAACTTTCTCATCTAACATGTTCACGAATTTAAATTTGTCGGATATGGAAACATGTTACAAACTTTTCCCAACAGAAATAATTCAAAAAATTAATTTAAAGGAAAAACGATTTGGTTTCGAACCCGAAGTAACAGCCAAAATTGCTCGCGTTAAGAATATCCGCATTTACGAAGTTGGGATTTCTTATTATGGAAGAACATTTGAAGAGGGGAAAAAAATTGGATGGAAAGATGGCTTTAGAGCATTGTGGTGCATTTTGAAATATAATATATTTAGCCATTAATTGAGTCAAATATCAAAACACCCGATTTATAATTAAACAATGAAAAAAAAAATAACAACGTTTTTTAATCTCCATAGTTTAATTTTCTTGGCGCTATTTATTGTTGGCCTTTATTTAACTGCAATAAAAATAATGGGGCCAAATTTCGACCGAATACCCGGTGATATGGCAGATTCCCGTTTATGCAATTATTTTTTAGAACACGGACATTTATTTTTTACTGGAAAAGAAGCAAATTACTGGAATGCTCCTTTTATGTATCCAGAAAAAAACGTGATAACCTATTCAGAAAATTTACTTGGAACACTTCCAATATATTCTGCTTTACGTTTTTTAAATTTTAATCCAGAATCTGCTTTTCAAGGCTGGATAATTATTTTATTTGCATTAAATTTTTTAGCCGCTGTTTATGCCTTATTTAAGTTATCAGGAAACTTAGCTATTGCATCAGTTGGCGCCTATATTTTTGCGTTTTCTATGCCCATTATCGCACAAATGAACCACCCTCAGGTATTCCCTAGGTTTATCATTCCATTAGTTTTTTTATGGCTGATTTCTTTCTTTAAAACTCAAAAAATAAAATATTTCAGCGGCCTTATTCTAGGTATTGTTTTCCAATTTTATGCCTGTATTTATCTGGGGTTTTTACTTGCTTTCTGTGTTCTAATTTGTATGATTGTATTTTTGTTTTATGTAAAACAAATAAAAATATTTGTGCAAGATTTAGGATGGAAAAAAATATTTCAAATAGTTGGCTGGGGGGCTATTTCTTTAGCTTTATTGATCCCTCTTTTATACCCCTATTATGAAAGAGCAAAAATATCTGGCACAAGAACCTATGAAGAAGTAATAAATTCAATCCCGTACATTCGATCATATTTTTTTGCATGGCAAGGATCTTATTTATGGACATTTTTAACAAAAACTGCTTTAAATGTTCCTGTCTGGTGGGATCATTTTTTATTTCCAGGAGGAATCGTTGTTCTTTGTATAATATTGTTCGTGTTTATCGGCTATAAACAACCAAGTAGTGATTTCAAAAAAGGAGCAATTGCCATTTTTATTTCTACTCTGCTTATTTTAATATTCACACTGCAATTTAATGGACATAGCTTATATAAATTTATTTATCATATTCCAGGATTTTCTTCAATGCGGGCTGTAGGCCGAATAATAAATGTTGAATTATTTTTATTTGCTCTTATTGTAACGTTTTCCTTTACTTGGATAGTGGATAAAATGAAATACAAAAGTATATTCCTTTTGTTAATTGCAGCTTTATGCATTGTTGATAAATATTCAACTGATACAATGGGAACATACAGTAAAAAAGATTCTCAAGATCGTATTACTGCTATAGAAGATAAACTAAAGGAAAAACATTATTCTGAATATA
>CAIXIP010000109.1 GCA_903919535.1 uncultured Bacteroidota bacterium
ATTATTACAAGGTAAACAAGCCCGGCATTCGCATAAATCGCAGTATCCATATAATGCACGACAAGTTCAAAGAACTTCTTCACGATTACACGATAGATGCCGACCACATCGAGCCTTTGTCGATTCAATTACGCTATACGTGGGAAAACCTCACAGAAACCAACACAAGCGAGAAAAAAGCCCTTTCTTTGAAGTTAAACGAAGTGGAGGAGGAATTTTATAATTTAAGAAAACGTCATGCGATTGGGAAGGTTACCCTCGATATTTATGAGGAGTTTTCTTTGGAAATGAAGAAGAACAAAGAGGAACTTTTGAAACAATTTGAAACGCTCGACCAAAAATTATCGAACCCGAAAGAGTTGATACATTTTACCTGTAAACTATCCGCCAATCTCGCTCCTGTTTGGGAATCTGGCGATTATTACCAAAAACAGGTTTTTCAAAATTCGCTGTTTCCTTCCGGTTTGGTTTATGATGCAAAAATTGAGCATTATCGAACTCCGGTTGTAAATAGTGTCGTTGGCTATACCGCTGATTTATCAAAAGGTTTAGGGGAAATTAAAAACCGGACTTCTCAAAATTTGCTTGAAAAGTCCGGCTCTGTACCCGGGATCGGACTTGAACCGATACGTCCGCAATGGACACAGGATTTTAAGTCCTGCGTGTCTACCAATTCCACCACCTGGGCATCTCGGCAATCAAAAAAATAACCTCTCCTAAAAAGAGAGGTCTTCTCATGGAGCGAAAGACGGGGTTCGAACCCGCGACCTCGACCTTGGCAAGGTCTCGCTCTACCAACTGAGCTACTTTCGCTTATTAACGGATTGCAAAAGTAAGTATTTTTTTAATTTGACAAAACTTTTTACCAAAAATCAATTGTTTTTTATTTCTTTATTTTTTTTACGCTTTTATGCTTTGTGTGTATATTTATCTATTAATATTGATATATGAAAAAGAAGAATAACGTAATAGCTGGATATCACATGCTGATAATACTTTCAGAAGTTGATGGAGAGTTTGATAAAGCTGAAGGGAAAGTAATTGTTGATTATTTGAAGGCTATGTTCCCTTTCAGAGTTAATTTAGACTATGAGATGGAAGTATTAAGTGCTTTACCTAAGGAAGATTATTTTTTGCATTTTAACAATGCAATGAACGATTTTTATGAAGATTCAACCCCAAAAGAAAGATCAGAATTTTTAAATTTTGCTGTAAAATTGGTTAAAGCAGACAAAAAGATCACGGAAGAGGAAAACAAATATTTAAAAGAATTGTTTTTTGCCTGGGAATCGGAATACGCTTAACCTCCAATCATCTTTTTAATTTCATTGAGCTTCATCAAAGCTTCAACAGGTGTTAATGTGTTAATATCTGTGCGTTGAAGTTCTTCCTTAATATTTTCCAAAACAGGATCATTTAATTGAAAAAAGCTTAATTGCATATTTTCAGAAGATGAATGCGAGGTAGCAGTTGACGGCTTAAAGCCATTATCATTCTTGTTCCCGGATTCCTGTTTTTTGACTTTTAAGTCCTTATTCTTGTTATCGCTCTTATCGCGTTGACTTTCTAACTCCACAAGTAATTGATTAGCTCTATCAACAACTTTTTTGGGCATCCCAGCCATTTTTGCAACGTGAATACCAAAGCTATGTTCACTTCCACCAGCAACTAGCTTACGCATAAACAATATCTTATTATTTACTTCTTTAACTGAAACGTTAAAGTTTTTGATTCGATGCATTGAATTCGTCATCTCATTCAATTCATGGTAATGTGTTGCAAATAAAGTTTTTGCTCTCACTGATGGATTTTCATGAATGTATTCAGCAATTGCCCAAGCAATAGAAATGCCATCATAAGTGCTTGTTCCACGCCCTATTTCATCCAATATTATTAAACTTTTATTTGATAAATTATTCAAAATACTTGCGGTTTCATTCATTTCCACCATGAATGTTGATTCGCCCGATGAAATATTATCAGAAGCGCCTACCCTTGTAAATACTTTATCAACCAAACCTAAATTAGCATGCTTTGCAGGAACAAAGCTTCCCATTTGCGCCATCAAAACTATCAACGCTGTTTGTCGCAACAAGGCAGATTTACCCGACATGTTGGGCCCTGTAATAATTATAATTTGCTGTTTATCATTATCCAGGTAAACATCATTGGCAATGTAATCTTCACCAATAGGCAACTGTTTTTCAATTACCGGATGACGGCCATCTTTAATATCAATTACATCGTTTTCAAATATATGAGGACGAACATAATTATTTTTTTGTGCGATTGTAGCAAATGACAGCAAGCAGTCTAAACGGCCTATTAATGAAGCATTCAATTGAAGCACCGGAATGTATTCCATTAAACCTATTACCAGATCATTAAACAACCTTGTTTCGATTGCAATAATTTTTTCTTCAGCACCCAATATCTTTTCTTCATATTCTTTTAGCTCGGGGGTAATGTATCGTTCAGCATTGGTGAGTGTTTGCTTTCTCATCCAATCTGAAGGAACTTTATCTTTATGAGTATTCGTAACTTCAAGATAATATCCAAACACATTATTAAATGCTATTTTCAAAGATGAGATTCCGGTTCTTTCACTCTCACGTTGTTGTATCTGCAATAAATAATCTTTTCCAGAAAAAGCAATTTTCCGTAATTCATCCAAGTCACTATTTACACCATCAGAGATAACATTCCCTTTAGAAACTAAGTATGGAGGATCAGATTGAATTTCTTTTTCAATACGGTCAATTACAGACCTACAGGGATTTAATTGCTCTGCTATTTTTTGTAGAGAAGTATTTTTCGAACTTTCACAAACAATCTTTATTGGTTCAATAGCAGATAATGCACGTTTCAATTGTACCATTTCTTTTGGCGAAATCCGTGCTGTTGCTACTTTTGATGTGATGCGTTCCAAATCACCCACTAACTCAATGTTTTCAAGTATATGTTCGGAAATTTCATGATTGGATAAAAAATAATCAACAATATCCAAGCGATCTTCAATTGGTGCTTTATCTTTTAATGGCAAAGCCAGCCAACGCTTCAACATACGTGCACCCATTGGTGAAACGGTTTTATCAATCACATCGATCAATGTTTTTGCATTGTCGTTTTGCGAACCAAATAGTTCAAGGTTTCTAATTGTAAACCTGTCAAGCCAAACATACTTCTCCTCTTCAATGCGTGAAATAGTTGAAATATGTTTCACTTTATCGTGTGCTGTATCCGCTAAATAATGCAAGGCTGCACCTGCTGCAATAATACCATATTCCAGATTTTCGATTCCGAAACCTTTTAATGATTTTGTACCAAAATGTTTTAATAATAAATCATTTCCAAACTCTGAAGTAAAAGCCCAGTCCTCTAATCCATAGATATATAATTTTTCGCCAAAGGTTTCAACAAATAATTTTTTCTTGTTCTTCTGAAATAAAACTTCTGTGGGACGAAAACTTTGCAACAACTTATCAATATATTCAAGGTTACCTTGAGCAACCAAAAATTCCCCGGTAGAAATATCTAAAAATGAAATTCCCGAATTTTTATCATTCAGAAAAACACTTGCTAAAAAATTATTTGACTTATGTTCAAGAACCTTGTCATTGTATGAAACACCAGGAGTTACAAGTTCGGTAACACCTCTTTTCACAATTGTTTTCGTCAATTTAGGATCCTCCAATTGATCACAAATAGCAACGCGTTGTCCGGCACGAACTAATTTTGGTAAATATGTATCCAATGAATGATGAGGAAAACCAGCTAATTCAATATAAGAAGCATATCCATTTGCACGTTTTGTTAAAACAATTCCCAAAATATTAGCTGCCTTAACAGCATCTGCACCAAATGTTTCATAAAAATCCCCTACACGAAACAAAAGCAAGGCATCAGGATACTTTGCCTTTATAGTATTGTATTGTTTCATCAGAGGAGTTTCTGATTCCGCAGCAGTTGTTTTTATTGAAGATTTTGTCTTTGCCATTAATTGTAAAAATACAAAACCTATTTACACCGCAAATGCAAAGTTTTTAACACTTTTTGATAATTTTGTTATTAGATTTGTCTGAAGTATTTTTGAAAAATTTTAGATGATGAGAAAACTATTGAATGCGGAATTGGAACGAAAATCAGTATCTGAATTTAAAGGCGCTACCAAAACACCCGTGATAATTGTACTTGACAATGTTCGCAGTTTGAATAATGTAGGTTCAGTATTCAGAACTGCGGATGCATTTCTGGTTGAATCTGTTTACTTATGTGGCATTACAGGCTGCCCGCCTAATAAAGAAATTCAAAAAACAGCTCTGGGGTCAACAGAGAGTGTTTCTTGGAAATACTTCCCAACTACTCTTGAGGCAGTTAACGATCTAAAAGAAAACAATTTTAATGTTTATGCTATTGAACAGGCTGAATCGGCTATTATGTTAAATAATTTTATGCCAAGCAAAAGACAAAAGCTAGCTGTAATATTTGGCAACGAAGTAAAAGGTGTCCAACAAGAGGTAATTGATGAATGTACCGATGTAATTGAAATTCCACAAGTAGGAACTAAACATTCACTTAATATTGCTGTTAGCGTTGGGATTGTGATGTGGGATCTATTTCAAAAATTAACTTAAATATTATTTCTTTAGTTGTTGCTGTTTATCCATCTTTATAATAGAATCTGACAAAACCTTTTGTAGCAAATAATAATTCCGATACATCTTTTTTAATTCCTCATTTATGTTATTTGTATAGTGAACATCGTATGCAAATTTCTCTTCAAAAAAATTGTACGTTACTCGTGCTATTGGTTTTTTTAAAACAGAAACATCTAACCCTTTTATTTCTTCTAACATATCAACATCGAAAAGGAAACTAAACACCCCCTTTTTATCGAATGGTACTTTTGCATTTACTTCAAATAACTTTGTTGCAAAACCTTTTTTTGAAATTTTTATATTGTATGTTTTATCCAAAGGCAAACGAAAAACACTTTTCCCCTTTTTGTTTGTCCAAATTTCGATGTTCGGAAAATTAATTGAGGATATAATTATTAATGCACTATCAATAGGTTTAGTTGTTTCGACATCACTAATTTTTGATTCTCTTACCGTCCCTCTTAATTCGAGGTAATAATTGTTATTCAAAGTAGTATCTGAAAGAGAATGCGCTGTCATTTTGCTATTTGACGATGATGATGAAAACACTATAAGAAACACTATCAGTATCGTTAGCAATGAAAGATATGTAATTCTAATTTTCGATCTCATCTTGGGAGAAAAAAGATTTGATATAGGGTCTAAAGATTTTCACTTTGTCGAAATTATAAAAAAAAACGTCTCGCAAAAAATGCGAGACGTTTTTTAATCGATATTTTCTAATTCAATAATTAGTTTAATAATGCTTTAAATTCTGCGTTTTCACGGAATTTGATAAATTCTGCATCATCCTTTGCCATTTGTTTAAAAGATGCATCTTTTTGTATTGCAGCTTTCAAATTATTAACTAATACATCTGCCTTTGATTGACGTGCACCAGCAATAGCTTTTAAGTAAAATGATAATGCAGCATCTTTTTCAGTTGAATTATCAATTGTTGACATTGCAGCATCAGATGAACCATTTAACAATTTCGCTAAAGCAGAATTGAATGAATTGTTTGAACCGAAATCAGCTACAGCAGCAGGATAGTTACCATTTTGAATTTCAATTATCCCCATATTGTAAGATACTTCAGGGCCAGCACTTGAAGCTGATTTATAAAAATCCATTGCAGCTTTACGATCACCTCTCCAACGAGCACATATACCTAAATTATTTTTGATGATTGGATTGTTTGCAGAAACAGCATCCGCTTTTTTGAATTCAGCTTCAGCATCATTTAATTTATTTTGCATTAAGTATATATAACCAACGTTATTTGAAGTTCTCCAATCGCTAGCATATTTAGCTTCTGCCTTTTTGTAGATATCCAATTTAGTGTTTAAATCTTGAGTTAAAGTAGCAGCATAAAGAATTTCTTCAACTGATAAACTATCAGGAGCAGTTGCAGCTAATTTAGAAATTTGCTCATCTGTACGGCTGTTTACATCAACATTTAATGTAAGAACTGATCTACGTAATTGTGGTAAAATTTTATCCGCTACAACAGTATATGTTTTTGATAAATTTTTGATTTCTTTTTCGCGAGTTTCTCCATCAGGATACATTGTTAAAACGCGTAAAATTAAATCTTTATCAGGAATTGATGAAGCTTCCATTGCTTTTTTGAAACCATCCCAATCTTCTGCAGTAGTAACTTTGTTATAGAAAGCTTCTTTTGAAGCGGTGTCAACTTTAGTCTTTTTATCTTTGAACATTGCCATCATTGCTTTAGTTGTTTCTTTAGCACGATTTTCAGCAAGGTTACCATTTAATGTTAGCTCTCCATCTGGTGATGCATAAGCAGATACATTCATATTTTTGAATGCAATATTTGGGTTTGCAACAGCACTTAATACATATTGTTTCAATGCTTTCATTTCTGCATTGTTCATTTCAGAACCACGCACTTGTGATTGATTTACAACGAAAAACATTTGAGCTGTTTCTGAATGAGGAACAACCTTTTGGAAGTTATCTTTACCGAACAATGATTTCTCATCGCTTTTTACTAATAAAGGAGTGATAACTGTTCCATCAGCTACTTTTTTAGCAGGAAGATCTTTCACCTTTTTCTTTACTTGACCAGCAACTCTTAATTCTAAAGTTGCAACTTTCATTTCAGGAATGTAAGCTACTTTTTCAGAAGTGTATGAAAAACTTCCACCTTTTGCATTATTAATTTTTGTACCTGCACCTTCAACCTTCTCACCAATTAGAACAACTGGCTTAAGTGCTTTTTCGCCACCATTATATTTTATAACAGGAATAGTTGTTACTGTAGCTTTTTTAGGGAATATTTTTGCAGGATAAGTACCAGTAACACTCACAATGATGCTATCACCATGCATTTCCATCGGATCTGGAGTCACTTTATAGGTAATTTTGTCGGCATTTTTTACCAATTTACCTAATCCACTGCACGAAGCCAATGCTACTGCAGTAATTACGGCTAATCCTACTAATTTTAAAGATTGATTTTTCATTTTAGTTTTTTTTGTTCTATTATGAATTAGTTTGCTGTTTTTCTTATTAATGGTGCAAAAATAATTAAATTTTCAAATAATGAAAGTATTATTCTATAAATAAAAGCCAAAATCTCTACAAATATGATTTTTTACATATTAATTCGTGTAATTCCCTTAGGATATGGTTGATTAACGAGCTCAACCATCTGATTGTAGTGATTTTCGTTGTTTGCGAAATCAATAGTATTTACATCTATTATCAATATTCGCAAATCAGTTAATTGCTTGATGTATTCGAAATAAGCTGTTTGAATTTTTATCAAATATTCGTCAGAAATATTCTGCTCATATGTCCTTCCACGTTTCTTAATGTTTTGCTGCAGTCGTTCAATATTATGAAAAAGATATACAAACAGATCAGGTTTTGGAAGCGCATCATTTATAATATGAAAAAGCTTTGCATATAAATTGAACTCATCTTCTCCAAGATTAGCTTTTGCAAAAATCAAGGACTTTAAAAAGTAATAATCTGAAATAATATTGGGTTGAAAAATATCATGTTTCGTGAGTTCATTTTTAAGTTGATAATGACGTTCAGCCAAAAATGATAACTCTAAAGGAAAGGCGTGCTTTTCAGGTTCAGCATAAAATTTTGGCAAGAAAGGATTATCTGCAAATTGCTCAAGGATTAATCGGGTATTAAAACTTTTGGAAAGCTTTGTAGCAAGTGTCGTTTTTCCGGCTCCAATATTTCCTTCAATAGCAATAAAATTATATGTTGAGTTTAAAAACTTCATTGGATAATTTAGAATACGAGTTTAAAAAGTATGATGATTAATCTTAACTTCTAATTCATCTTTACATTCGGCAAGCAACAATTCGATGCTTTTATTATATACCGGATGAATAAGTCCAGGTGCTATTTCTGCCATTGGAACCAATACAAATTTTCTGTCTTGTATAAATGGATGTGGTATATTTAAATTATCAGTTTCAATTATTTTATCATTGAAAAATAAAATATCAATATCCAAGGTACGCTCCATCCATTTTTGATGGTTTCGAATTCGCCCTAATTCCTCTTCTATCTTTAATGATTGGTGTAGTAATTCTTGCGGGGACAATTCTGTTTGCAAACAAACAACTTGATTAAAAAAATCGGGTTGGTCCAAATTTCCCCAAGCAGCAGTTATATAGATACCAGACTTTTTTAAAACAGGCCCTACCCTTGCTTCCAGCTCAAGGATGGCTCTTTGCAAATTTTTTAATTTATCGCCTTTGTTTCCACCAAGTATTAGATATAATATGTTCATCGTTGCCAAAGATAAAAAAACAACCTAAACAGAATTATTTTTTTTGTACAATCGAAGAAGAAAAACAGAAAATTCAAGCTACTTTTACAAAAGCAATATTTTCAAATTTCATTTATGGCACTATTAAATTCTATAGCCACTTGGTGGATGCAAAAGCGAATGCATCAAATAGAGCTTTTTATGAAATACCCCTATGATGTGCAGAACGAATGCTTGAATAAATTGTTAACATCTGCAAAAGATACCGAGTGGGGAAAAAAACATGATTTTAAAAACATTAAAAACCCAGAGCAATTCGCAAACAATGTTCCTATTCAAGATTATGACACATTAAAACCATTTATAGATAGAATACGAAGAGGGGAACAAAATATTTTATGGAATACTGATATAAAATGGTTTGCTAAATCATCTGGCACAACAAATGATAAAAGCAAATTTATTCCTGTAAGTACAGAATCACTAGAGGAGTGTCATTACAATGGCGGTCGTGATATGATAGCGATACATTGCACTCTTAACCCGGAAACAAAATTATTTACTGGAAAAAATGTTGCATTAGCAGGTAGTTTTGTTACTGACAGTTTTGGCAACCATGAATCAATAAACGGAGACCTATCTGCAATCGTTATTGATAACTTACCGATATGGGCAGAATTTTTCAGGGCACCCGAACTATCAATTGCATTGATGGATAAATGGGATGAGAAATTAGAAAAATTAGCTCGAGCAACAATAAATGAAAATGTGGTAAGCCTTGCAGGTGTACCATCATGGATGTTATTGACAATGAAAAAGATTTTAGAAATTTCCGACAAAAAGTCAATCATTGAAATCTGGCCAAATCTAGAAGTGTATTTTCATGGAGGAGTCAATTTTACTCCTTACAAAGAACAATTCAAAGCAATATTCAATAGCTCTCAAGTTAATTATTTGGAGTTATACAATGCATCAGAAGGTTTTTTTGGGATACAAGACCAGAAAGATTCAGAAGAATTATTGTTGATGCTAGATTATGGTATTTATTATGAATTTATTCCTATTTCTGAATTAGGGTCAACTAATTCAGAAACCATTACTCTTGAAAATGTTGAACTCGACAAAAATTACGCATTAGTAATTTCAACAAATGCAGGTTTGTGGCGATATAACATAGGTGACACTATAAAATTCACTTCACTTCACCCTTTCCGTTTTAAAATTACAGGAAGAACAAAACATTTTATGAATGCATTTGGGGAAGAAATAATTGTTGACAATGCTGATAAAGCTTTACATATTGCTTGTGAAAAATCCGGAGCACAAATAAAAGAATATACTGCTGCTCCAATATATATGAGCGAAAATAAAACAGGTGCTCACGAGTGGCTGATCGAATTTGAAGTTGAACCTAACAATATAGAATATTTTTCAGAAATGCTTGATAATGCCTTAAAAGCAACCAATTCAGATTATGAAGCTAAACGTTATCATAACTTGGCTTTAAAATCACCAATTGTAAGATCGCTTCCAAAAGGAATATTTTTCAAATGGTTAGAATCGAAAAACAAGTTAGGTGCTCAACATAAAGTGCCTCGATTAGCGAATGATAGAAAATATGTGGAAGAAATAATTTCACTGATTAAATAACACTCATTTCAGTTTGAGCATACATTTTTGTTGAATTAATTATCGTAATTTTATAATACGTTAATTATTCATCTAGCAGATTAAGAGTTATACAAAAACAAATTATTAAAAACTAGTACTACGAGTATAATGAAAAAGTTATTCTACATTTTATTACTCATTACCTCTGCAAGTTTTTCACAAAGCAAGTTTAAACTCATTTCTAAGATTGAATCTGATGTAAATTTATTTACCTCCGATAATCAAGGGAAC
>CAIXIP010000110.1 GCA_903919535.1 uncultured Bacteroidota bacterium
ACACCCAATATTTGCATTAAAAACAGGACTGCTTAAAACTTTATTTTCGTATTTTCGCAATCTGAAAAAAAATCCTATTCCAAAATTTAGATCAATAAAATGAAAAAAACGTGTAACAACATCCTTGAAACCATTGGTAATACTCCTTTGGTTCGTATCAATAATTTGACAAAAGACGTAAAAGCAACCGTTTACGCAAAAGTTGAAACTTTTAATCCAGGCAATTCAATTAAGGATCGTATGGCACTTAAAATGATTGAAGATGCTGAAAAAAGCGGAGTTTTGAAGCCGGGTGGAACTATCATCGAAGGGACAAGTGGTAACACTGGAATGGGTTTGGCGATTGCTGCAATCATAAAAGGATATAAATGTATTTTTACTACTACTGATAAACAGTCTAAGGAAAAAGTGGATGCCTTAAAAGCTTTTGGTGCAGATGTAATTGTTTGCCCTACTGATGTTGAACCTGAAGATCCCCGTTCATATTATTCAGTTTCTTCACGATTGGTAGCAGAGGTTCCTAATGCATGGAAACCAAATCAATATGATAATTTAAGTAATTCTCAAGCGCATTACGAACAAACAGGACCAGAGATATGGGATCAGACAGATGGTAAGATCACTCATTTAGTTGTTGGTGTAGGAACAGGTGGAACTATTTGTGGTACAGGAAAGTTTCTGAAAGAAAAAAATCCGAACATTAAGATATGGGGAATTGATACCTACGGTTCAGTTTTTAAGAAATATAAAGAAACAGGAGTTTTTGATAAGAATGAAATTTATCCATACATAACAGAAGGTATAGGTGAGGATTTTTTACCAAAAAATGTTGATTTCAACATCATCGATCGTTTTGAAAAAGTGACCGATAAAGATGCAGCAATCATGACACGTGAAATTACAAAGCAAGAAGGAATTTTTGCAGGAAATTCAGCAGGTTCAGCAATGGCAGGATTGTTACAGTTGAAAGGTGAATTGAAAGAATCAGATGTGGTGGTAGTTATTTTCCATGATCACGGAACACGTTATTTAGGTAAAATGTTTAATGATGAATGGATGATGGAAAAAGGATTCTTTGATAAAAAAGGATTAGTTGCAAAGGACCTTGTGAATACCAATACCAATGCAAAATTAATTACTATTGAAAGTTCTGATACTATCGCTAATGCAGTGAAGATGATGAACAAAATGGATATATCACAAATTCCTGTAACTCATGATAAACGTATCGTTGGATCACTGAATGAAAGCTTATTGTATGCAAAAGTAATTTCGAATCCTGAAATCAAGAACAATAAGATAGAGACTATCATGCAACCGGCATTCCCTTTTGTCGATATTTCAGCTCCGATTGACTCTCTATCAGCAATGATTACAGATAAAAACCCTGCAGTTTTAGTACGTGATTTTAAATTGGATAAAAATTACATTATTACTCGTTACGATATTATAAACGCCTTGACGAAATAATAATTTTAAAAAATAGTTCATGACCATTAAAAAATTTATAACCATTTTTTCTGTTGCAATTTGTTTGATTTCAACAAGTGCATTTTCTCAACTCGATAATCAAATATTGAGTACCGAACTTCCAATAAATGCAAAGGATACAAACAAGCTATTATTCAGTTTTAATAGTTTGAATTTTTTAAGAAATACCGAATATTTTGGTCCGATTGAATTTGGGAAAACTATGTTTGGTTATTCATTAAATCCTAAATTGGTTTATTATCCGAATTCATTTATTAGAATTGATCTGGGTGGAATTTTTCGTAAAGATTTTGGAACAAGCGATTTTAAAATAGTAGCTCCAACATTTTCAGTTAAAATTTCGAAAAATGGTTACTCCGGAATATTTGGAAATTTTGAAGGTGGCATGTCACATCAATTTATCGAGCCATTATTTAATATTGATTATGCAATTACCAAACCTCTCGAAAATGGATTGCAGTTCAAGATAAACAAGAAACGAATTTTTAGTGATTCTTGGATCGACTGGCAACGAATGATCTATCAAGGCTCACCATTTAAAGAAGAAATTACGGCCGGTACATCTAATTTATTTACAATTTTAGGTGCTGATAAAAAATTCAAAATCGCTATTCCTTTGCAAGCTATCGTTCATCATTTTGGTGGACAGATTGATACATTGCGTTCTACACGTATATCAACATTGATAAATTTGGCAGCTGGCTTACGTTTTACAATTCTATTTTCTGAAGGTTCATTTGTTAAAGAATTACGTTCTGATAATTATTATGTCACTTATCATGATGAGTCAAACAGAAAAGTGGAAGCATACAAAGACGGCTACGGTATCTATTTAAATTTATTAATGCGTACCAAGTATATAAATTTAATGGCAAGTTATTGGAATGGCATGGAATACATTGCACCTAATGGAAGTCAGATATTCGGATCTACAAATCCCATCGAGCCAACATTAAGTACTTATAAAGAACCTAGCCGACAGTTACTTTTTTTACGACTTTTCTATGAAAAGAAAATATATAAAGGTTTAAACTTAGAAGTGAGATATGAGCCTTTTTATGAATTTAATCGTAAAGCAGTCGACTTCTCTTATTCGATATATTTACGGTATAATTTGAATGTGAAATTAGCCAGTATAAAAAACAATTATACTGAGTGATAAATTTTTAAAACTGTAAAATGATTTTTATCGATCAAATGGCTAATGAGCTTAATTTAGCTGTTACTCCTAAGCGAATTATTTCTTTAGTACCTTCTCAAACAGAATTATTATTTGATCTTGGTTTACGTGACGAAGTTGTTGGAATTACTAAATTCTGTATTCATCCTAATGAGTGGTTTCTTTCAAAAGCAAAAGTTGGTGGAACCAAAACTATCGATTTCGAAAAAATTAAACAATTAGGGCCTGATCTTATTATAGGAAATAAAGAAGAAAACGATCAGAAGCAAATCGAAGAATTGATGAAACATTATCCTGTTTGGATGAGTGATATCAATACGTTGAAACACGCTTTTGATATGATCACACGTATAGGGATGATGGTTGATAAAAATTTCGAGGCTATTAATTTGAAATTGAAAATCGAAGCAGAATTTAAAAATTTGGAGCTTAGAAGTCAGCCAACCAAAATCATTAATGTTGCATATTTCATTTGGCGAAATCCAATTATGGCAGCAGGTAACAATACATTTATAAATGAAATGTTGCAAAAATCTGGGTTTCAAAATGTATTTGCTTCAGTTGATTATGATCGTTATCCGATAGTTTCTAGTGAACAGTTGAAACATCTGAATCCCCAAATAATATTTCTTTCATCAGAGCCTTATCCTTTCCAGGAAAAGCATTTTCAGGAGTTTAAACTTATTTGTCCAAATGCAAAAGTGATTTTGGTTGATGGCGAAATGTTTTCATGGTATGGTTCTCGATTATTACAAGCTCCTCAATATTTTTCGCAGCTTTTTGAAGAAACTGAAAAAAAAGGAATAATGTAGTTTCTTTAAACATGGAAATATGAGTCTGTATACGGTTTTTAGACGTGTCCAATTTCCCTGAAAAAATAAAACTCCTTTAGTATAATAAAAATACGAATGTGCTTTTTCTCTCGATGAATTCTTATTAGTTTTGCATGAATTATTTAAACTCATAATGAGCCTTCAAAAACAACTACTCTTCATTTGTCTTTTTGCTTTTTTATTCTTGTTTTTAACCGAAAATACGAATGCTCAAAAAGTAGGAGTCGTGCTCAGTGGTGGCGCTTCTAGTGGGATTTCACATATTGGCGTTTTAAAAGCATTAGAAGCTAATCACATTCCTGTAGATTATATTGCCGGCACATCCATGGGTGCCTTGATAGGCTCCTTATACGCGATGGGTAATTCCCCTCAGGAAATTGAAGACTTTGTTAAAACCGACAAATTTAAAAACTGGTCCGAAGGTATCATAGATGAAAAATATGCATATTATTTTAAGCGCAATGATGATAATGCTTCATGGATTGTTTATCCACTTTCTCTTGATTCTAATTCTAGTATCATGTCATCATTGCCTACAAATGTGATGTCGCCTATCCCAATGGATTTTAGTATTATGGAAGCAGCTGCCGGTCCTGCTGCGGCTGCAAAATATAACTTTGATAGTTTATATATTCCATTTCGTTGTGTAGCATCCGATATCGAACTGAAAGAATCTGTTATTTTTAAAGAAGGGGACTTAGGAGAAGCTGTAAGGGCTTCAATGACCTATCCTTTTTATATTCCACCAATTAAAGTGAATGGGAAATTATTGTTTGACGGAGGTTTGTATAATAATTTCCCCACTAATATTATGTTAAATGATTTTTATCCCGACTTTATTATCGGTAGTAATGTTAGTTCGAATAGTCCGGCACCAGATGAAGACAATCTTTTTTCACAAATAAAAAGTATGCTTAAAAGCAAGTCCAATTATTCGATGTTATGTGAAGCAGGTGTGATAATACAACCAAAAACAAATGTTCCTCTTTTTAACTTTAGCGACTTACAATCCACTATTGATAGTGGCTACGTGGCTGCAATGCGTCAGATGGATTTCATCAAGCAAAATATTCAAGTGAGAGTTGACTCTACAGAATTATATGCGAAAAGAAGTTCTTTTAAAACTAAACAACCAAAAGTAATTTTCGATAAAATTAAAATAGAAGGTTTAAATAAAAAGCAATCGGAATATGCACGTAAAGTGTTACGACATAAAAATAAGCAGATAAGTTTGGAAGATATTAAAGAAGGATATTTTCGATTAGCGTCTGATAGTAAAATTAAAACTATTTATCCAAAAGCCAGATACAACCCTTTAACAGGATTATTTGATCTCTATTTGAATGTCAAAAAACAACGTGATATCATAACTTATTTTGGTGGGAATTTTTCCAATCGCCCTATAAGTGAAGGATATGTTGGTTTGCAATACAATTATCTCGGTAAGTTTGCTGCCAGTATTATGGCAAATGGATATTTCGGAAAACTGTATAGTTCAGTTCAATTAAAAACACGTTTAGATTTTCCTTTTAAAACACCTATATATATTGAACCTTCCGTTACTTGGAACAAATGGGATTATTTTAAAAGTAGCAATACATTTTTGGAAGATATTAAACCTGCATACTTAATTAAATATGAAGAATTAGGTGATTTAAATTTTGGTTTTCCAACCGGAAGAAAAGGCCGTATAGTTGCAGGAGCGGGCCTAACAAGAATTACAGACAGATACTATCAAATACCAGTTTTTTCTCAACAAGATACTGCTGACCGAACTGATTTTAGTGCTGTTACATCACAAATATATTATGAAATTAACTCACTAAATAGAAAGCAATATGCAAACCAGGGAGCATATGTGAATATAAAACT
The DNA here is from genome assembly GCA_903919535.1 of uncultured Bacteroidota bacterium. Taxonomy (GTDB): domain Bacteria; phylum Bacteroidota; class Bacteroidia; order 2-12-FULL-35-15; family 2-12-FULL-35-15; genus 2-12-FULL-35-15. The sequence continues at coordinate 5,377 of CAIXIP010000110.1, forward strand.
TAGGTACGTTAATGGGTTGGAAGAAAACACTCCTGGTTCTACCTCCATTGATACTATTAGGTATTTTAAAAAGCAACATGAGTGGGTTCAACTGAAATGTACTGCCGAAAAATATTTTAATCGTAGAGGCTCATTTAAAATTGGTTTATTGGGTGAAGCTGCATATTCTACGCAAACATTATTTAACAATTATACATCTAGTATCTTGTCAGCTCCTGCATTTCAACCCACTCCTGATAGTAAAACAATTTTCTTGTCTAATTATCGTGCATTTAAATATTTGGCAGGAGGTTTAAAATTTATTATCAATATTCGTAAAAATATAGAATTGCGTGCAGAAGGTTATGTTTTCCAACCTTATGAAACGTTAATTAAAAATTCAGAATTTAAAACTGATTATAGCCAGCCATTTGCATTCCAACATTTTATTGGAACAGGAGCTGTTGTTTGGAATACACCTGTTGGACCAATGAGTTTAAGTTTAAATTATTATGATCATGAAAAAAATCCATTCTCCATTCTTTTTCACTTTGGTTATATCATGTTCAACAAGCGTCCAATTGACTAGTTTGATTATAAATTGCTGACAATCAGTTGTTTTTGATATTTGCTATTAATTTCCTAAGTTTGCAGCCCAATTTAAGTAGGTAATTATATAATTATACTCGGCAATCGATAAAAATTAGTTGAGTGTTTTATACCTATGGAAGATTGAACAATTATAAAATAAAAATTAATAAAAACTATGAACGAATACGTAATTTATTTGGCTCCCGCATTAGGGATTTTAGGATTGATTGTAATGGCAATTAAGTCAGCATGGGTTAGCAAACAAGATGCTGGTGATAAAAACATGCAAGAACTTGCAGGCTATATTGCTGATGGAGCAATGGCATTTTTAAAAGCTGAGTGGAAAGTACTTAGTGTTTTCGTTGTTTTTGCTGCTGCTTTATTAGCATATTCTGGAACAATTCATGAAATTCACGGTAAAGAAATTCACGGAAGTTGGATTATTGCTATTGCATTTATTATTGGTGCAGTTTTTTCTGCAACTGCAGGTTACATTGGAATGAAAGTAGCTACAAAAGCAAATGTTCGTACTACACAGGCTGCTAAAACAAGTTTAAAACAAGCTTTAAAAGTTTCTTTCACCGGAGGAACCGTAATGGGGTTGGGTGTTGCAGGACTAGCTGTATTAGGTTTAGGAAGTTTGTTTATTGTTTTCTTGAAAATATTTAATGTTGTTAATGTTGATAGCAACGAAATGAAAACTGCAATTGAAGTATTGACAGGGTTCTCTTTGGGAGCTGAGTCCATTGCTTTATTTGCTCGTGTTGGTGGTGGTATTTATACAAAAGCTGCTGACGTTGGAGCTGATCTTGTTGGTAAAGTTGAAGCAGGTATTCCAGAAGATGATGTTCGTAACCCGGCTACAATTGCTGATAACGTAGGTGATAACGTGGGTGATGTTGCAGGTATGGGTGCCGATTTGTTTGGTTCTTATGTTGCAACTATTTTGGCTACTATGGTTTTAGGACAAGAGATTCATGTAACTGACGCATTTGGTGGTATGTCACCAATTCTATTGCCAATGGTTATTTGTGGATTAGGAATCGTTTTTTCTATAGTAGGAACATGGTTTGTTACTATTAAGGATGACAAATCGAATGTTCAAACAGCGTTGAATATTGGCAATTGGGCATCAATGCTAATTACTGTTGTTGCTTCTTATTTTATTGTAATGTACATGTTGCCAGAAGGAATAATTTCTTTGCGTGGTATAGAGTTTACTAAATTGGGCGTATTTGGTGCCATTTTAGTTGGAACTGTGGTAGGTGCAATTATGAGTATTGTAACTGAGTACTATACTGCAATGGGTAAAGGACCGGTAAATTCTATTATTCAACAATCTTCTACAGGACATGCTACTAATATTATTGGAGGTTTAGCTGTAGGTATGAAATCAACGGTTATTCCAATTTTAACTTTAGCTGGCGGTATAATGGGTTCATACTATTGTGCAGGATTATATGGTGTTGCAATTGCAGCTGCTGGTATGATGGCAACAACAGCTATGCAATTAGCAATTGATGCTTTTGGTCCAATTGCAGATAATGCAGGTGGTATCGCTGAAATGAGTCAATTACCTCCTGAAGTTCGTGAACGTACAGATAATTTAGATGCAGTTGGTAATACAACAGCAGCAACCGGAAAAGGATTTGCAATTGCTTCTGCAGCATTAACGTCATTGGCTTTATTTGCAGCTTTTGTTGGAATTGCAGGGATATCAGCAATTGATATTTACAAAGCACCAGTATTAGCAGGTTTATTTGTAGGCGGTATGATTCCTTTTATTTTCTCTGCATTATGTATTCAAGCAGTTGGTAAAGCTGCAATGGATATGGTACAAGAAGTTAGACGTCAGTTTCGCGAAATTCCTGGAATCATGGAATACAAAGCAAAACCTGAATACGAAAAATGTGTAGCTATTTCTACTAAAGCATCTATCCGTGAAATGATGATGCCAGGAGCTATTGCATTAATCACTCCGGTAATTGTTGGATTTACATTTGGTCCGGAAGTATTAGGTGGATTATTAGCAGGAGTAACTGTATCTGGAGTATTGATGGGTATTTTTCAATCAAATGCAGGTGGTGCTTGGGACAATGCAAAAAAATCATTCGAAAAAGGAGTAATGATCAATGGTGAAATGTTCTACAAAAAATCAGAGCCACATAAAGCATCTGTAACAGGTGACACTGTTGGTGATCCATTTAAAGATACATCTGGTCCTTCAATGAACATCCTTATCAAATTAATGTCTATCGTTTCATTAGTTATCGCTCCATATATTGCTGTTGTTTCTTCTCAAGGAGGAATGGGTGAAGACTGCAAAATGATGAAGAGTGAGTGTACAATGGGAATGGGTGGAATGAGCTCTGAATGCAAAATGAAGATGAACTCTTCTTGCGATATGAGTGGCATGAATTCTAAATGTGATATGAGCAAATGCGCTACTATGACTAAAGATGAGTGTGCAAAAATGTGTGATGACAAAGGATGTACTCCTGAAGAAAAAGCTTCTTGCTTGAGTATGTACGGTGCTGATGGAAAATTTATTGCTACTAAATGTGATATGAGCAAATGTGCTACTATGACAAAAGAAGAGTGTGCAAAAATGTGTGATGAAAAAGCTTGTTCTCCTGCAGAAAAAGAAATGTGTATGAAACATGCTGGAATGGGTGCAGCTAAAGATTGTTGCAAAAAAGGAGCTGAAGCGGCAAAAATGTGTTCTGGAGATGCTGCTAAAACTTGTATGGAAGGTTGTAACAAAGGTTGCAAAACAAAAGAAGAGTGTATGAAAAATTGTGGAGAAGTTTGTGCGAAGAAACACTAACATATTTATAATGTAATTTTTAATAGCCCTTTCGGAAGTACGGAAGGGCTATTTTATTTACATTCTTGAATTATAAATGTTTAGAATCCCACTAACAATAATCTTTTCAAAAGCCTCTTTCAAAATTTAATCGTACATTGCATAAAATCTCCATAACTTTTTACTGCCAACTTATAATTTCCCCAAACTTTAAAACCAATTCATGCAATTTCAATCATTAAATATTATTGAACCTATTCTTAAATCATTACAAGAAGAAGGTTATACAATTCCAACACCCATTCAGGCTCAAGCTATTCCAATTGTTTTACAAGGAACAGATCTTTTGGGATGTGCTCAAACAGGTACAGGAAAAACAGCCGCTTTTGCTATTCCTATTCTTCAATTACTATATGCGAATAAGCAGTATGATAAAAAAAGGAAAATCAGAAGTTTAATTGTTACACCTACTCGCGAATTAGCCATTCAAATTGGCGAAAGTTTTAAAGCCTATGGGCGACATACAGGATTAACCTGTACTGTAATTTTTGGTGGTGTAAATCAAAGTTCTCAAGTATCAGCAATACAGAATGGTGTTGATGTATTAATTGCAACGCCAGGGCGCTTATTGGATTTAATGAATCAACGATATATTTCATTAAAGGATGTTGAGTTTTTTGTGTTGGATGAAGCCGACCGTATGTTAGATATGGGGTTTATTCACGATGTAAAGAAACTGTTACTTGCTTTACCAGCAAAAAAACAATCGCTTTTCTTTTCAGCAACCATGCCACCTGAGATTGTAAAATTGGCAAATTCAATTTTAAAAAATCCGGAGAAAGTGGCTGTGACGCCAGTTTCTTCTACAGTTGATATTATTAAGCAAGCAGTTTTTTTTGTAGATAAAGGGAACAAAAATGCTTTACTTATAGATGTATTAAAAGACAAAAATATTAAAACGGCATTGGTGTTTACACGTACCAAACACGGTGCAGATAAGGTTGTTAAAATTCTTATCAAACATAATATCAAAGCAGAAGCTATTCATGGTAATAAAGGACAAAATGCACGTCAGCGTGCGTTAACAAACTTTAAAGCTCAAACAACACGTGTGCTTGTTGCTACTGATATTGCTGCAAGAGGTATTGATGTAGATGATCTTGAATTCGTAATTAATTACGAAATGCCGAATGTTGCTGAAACATATGTTCACCGTATTGGAAGAACAGGTAGAGCAGGAGCAAAGGGTTCCGCATTTTCATTTTGCGATGCAGAAGAAAAAGAATATTTGCGTGATATTGAAAAACTGATTTCCAAAAAAATACCGGTAATTGATGATCATCCTTTTCCTTTAATAGATCACAATCCTATTCCTGCACCAAAACAACAATTTCAAAGAAGAGGAAATAGTCAAGGTCGCTCTAACCATTCACCAGCAAAATCCGGAAATCATTCGCAAGCAAAACCAGCATCTGGTGGTGGTGCAAAAAAGAAAACCTGGTTCGGAAAGCCAAAAAGCGGCAGGTAATTTTTATCCTCCAGCTTTTTTCGCTTTGTAATTGGCTTCCGTTAGTAGTTTTAATACTTTATCGCGATGGTCGCCTTGGATTAATATTTCTTCATTTTTTACGCTTCCGCCAACGCCACATTTTTGTTTAAGCATTTTTCCAAGCGCTTCTAAATCATCTGCGTTTCCTGTAAATCCAGAGATACGCGTAAGTAATTTTCCTCCGCCAATTCGGTCTAAGAAAATTTTTAAATTCTGTTGTTGAGGAGGCAGCGATTCAATTGGGGCTTCGTTTTCTGATTCGAATTGAAAATCTTTGTTAGTAGAAAAAACAAATCCATCCTTATTATTTTTCTTGCTCATTTTCTAATTATTTTTTAAGTACTTACGCACAGTCTTCGACAAACTCAGACAGAACGCACGCTCGTCATATTGAGTTTGTCGAAATATGTGCGATGGTTTCAGAATGTAAATAGATTAGCTATTTTATGTTTTAGTTCTTAATTATTTTAAGCTGGTACAATTACTTTCAAAGATAATGGATTTACTTTTATTGAAATAGTATTTCCAATTTCAATAGGCTCACCATCAATATGAGCAATGTTTTTCTGTTGTTTTATTATTACTTCTTTTGCCTTAATTATTTCCACGTGATTTGATCTGTGTAAAGTTTTATTAAACAACCCATAAGCAAATTGAATTCCGTTTGTAACCGAAATGTTTTTAACGATTGCAATGTCCATAACACCATCTGCAATATCTGCTAAAGGTGCGATATGAGCATTGTTTCCCCATTGTGAACCATTTGCAAAACTTATTAAAAAAGCTTTTCTATGAATAGTTTTTCCATCAATTATCAATTCGTATTCTTGTGCTTTGTATTTAGGTAATTCACGCAGTGTTACTTTAACATATGACATAAATCCCCGTTTACCGAATTTTGCAAACTCCCAACCTATGTGCGCATCAAATCCCACTCCGGCAACATTTACAAAAGTTTCCTCATTAATTTGAATAGAATCAATTTTTTTTTCTGTTGCAAGATTGATCACTTGCATGGCCTTTTTTAGATTGAGCGGAATATTTAAATGTCGCGCCAAACCATTTCCTGAGCCTGTCGGAATGATTGCCATCGCTGTATTAGAACCAATCAAGCCTTTTGCTGTTTCATTCACAGAGCCATCTCCACCAACAGCAACCACAATGTCGAAATCTTTTTCAGCAGCTTGTTTAGCTAGTTCTGTAGCATGTTTTGGTGCTTTTGTATAGGCTATTTCATAATCGAATAATGTTCGGTCTAGTTGCTCATCAATAAGTTTTTCGATAACTTTTTGTCGGCCAACTCCCGAAACAGGATTAATTACAAAACATATTTTCTTTTTCATTTGTTTTTGTTCTGTCATTTCGAACTTGTCGAGAAACTTTTCTTATTTCTTATAATTGTACTAATAAACAATTGATCCCTTTGCTTTGGTAGGATGGAATTTGAATAAATGCCTATTATTTTCCAGCCCTAATTATCATTTTATTATTAATCAAACTTTGTTGGTAGGTCTGAATAATGGCTTTTGCCTTGTTTTCCATTTTCCTTTTACGAACAGTATCTATATTGATTAAGTTATTATAAAATAAACTATCATTTCTGTAATTAAATAGATCATTGGCTTTGTCGCCATCAAATTGCATTATATAATTATTTTCAATAAGTTGATATAGATCGCTATTGAAAGTAAGTGCATAATGTTCAGCAGTTGTATCAAAAACACTTGTGCCAAATGAAAAATAGGGTTGAGGATAATTCATGTAATCAAGTATTGATGGCATAATATCTATCTGTTGAGTGATTGTTGAATCCATCCCTTTAAGTTCGCCATTTGGCATATAATAGATGATTGGAATTGAATAATTTCCAACTTTGGAAATATAAAATGGATCACTTGAAACTCCTGTATGGTCAGCACAAAAGACAAATAGCGTATTCTTGAACCAAGGCATTTTTTTTGCTGAATCAAAGAATTTGCGTAACGAATAATCGGTATAAGCAATACTTCGCTCAATTTCCATTGGCCCAGATTTGAATTTATCCTTGTATTTATCTGGCACAGGATATGGGTGATGAGAGGTAAGTGTAAAAACCGTTGCAAAAAAAGGTTGTTGTTTCGTATTCATTGTATTCGCAGCATATTTCAAAAATTCTTCATCCCATATTCCCCAATGACCATCAAAATCTTTTTCATTATTATATTCTGTTCTTCCATAATAATTATCATATCCGGCAAGGTTTGCAAAAGCATCAAACCCCATTGTTCCATTACTTCCGCCATGAAAAAATGCTGAGTAATAACCTTGTTTTTTTAATAAATTAGATAAGCTGTTTATTTGGTTACTTCCGTATGGAGATGTGATATATGCTTCATTCATCCAGGTAGGAATACTTGAAATAATCGAAGGAATACCTTCAAGTGATTTTTTACCATTTGAAAACCCATTAGGGAATGTCAAACTTTCTGAAATTATAGAATCCAGGAAAGGGGTATAGCCGATTTTCTCTCCATTTATTGCTCCAACATATTCTTTTGAAAAGCTTTCAAGGGCAATTATGAACACGTTCAATTTTTTAAAGCCTCCAGTTTTGCTTTTATGTAAAGGAGAATAAAGTTTTTTTAGCTCCGTTTCGTTTGAAAAATACATTTTTGGTTGAAGAGGCTCAAGGTCTATCGTTTTCAGAATTGTAAAAGGGGTACTTACAACTAGTGGAACATATTTGGCTGAAACATATTCACCAGCTGTTACAATACTGATGGGTTTCATTTGGAATCCTCCCCGGTACAAAAGCAAGGATAATGCTATTGAGGACAAAAATAAAACTGTTTGGTAGATATATCTTTTCCAACCCCACATCAATTTAAATTGTTTTTCGGTTTTGTTGTATAAATATCCTAAAGAAATTGAAAGGAGCGCCCATACGATTATCACATACCAATATTCTTTTAAGAATAATGGCATTAAGCGCCCGAGATCGTTCCCAATTTTACCACCAAATAAATGAAATACATCAGCGGTTGTGCGTTTTAGTGTAAATTGAAAATATACCAGGTCAACGCAATTTGCTATGACTGCAAGGCTGTTAACAGAAATAAATAACCATTTTAAAACAATACGGTACCATTTGTTTTCTCGGAATGGAAAAGGGATAAGAAATAAAAGAATGAAAAGGAAATTAGTAAGAACAATTACCGATACATCGAATCGGATACTAAAAAACATGATTTTTAGTAATTGCCAGATAGAAAGCTCTGAAAAATAGGAATAATTGAACGTATAGAAAAGTAAACGACAAATAGCATATATTGACAGAAGAATACCTGTTAACTTAAGTAATTGAAGAATGTTTTTATTCTTTTCTTGCATAATATCTTAAAGCAAATTAAACTTCTGCATGCCAGCAAGCAGAAATGAAAACAAAAGTAATAAAATTGATGGATAGGGGAGGTAACAAAAAAAGAGTCCCGCAAATTTGCGGGACTCTTTTTATATAAAATTTGTAAAAATTAGTTTTTTACAAAATTTTCAACAGTATTTAATGTTCCTGCAGTATTAACTTCAGTATAATTTAGACCGAAACCTCCTGTTACAGTTGCACCAGTACCAGCAAAAGTAATATTTGCTGCAGGGCTTCCAATATTAAGAGCTGTTTGGCTAGGTAATGTAATAGTTGTACCAATTATATCAGCATAAATTCCAGTATTGTTAGCATAGTTACCAAATTTACTGAAAAGAATTCTTTTGTTTAATGTTGGAGAAGCTGTAATTGTTTGTTGGTAGCTAGCTGTAACACCAACAATAGTACAAGTGTAGCCACCAGTCATTGCATCAACATCATTTTTTACAGTTACGTTTCTTACTGCAGTACCTTCATTTCCTGCAGCATCCATTGCCATATAAGTAATTACATAAACACCAGTATGGTTTACATCAACAGTTCCAGAAATTGTTGGAGTAATTGCTCCGTCTTTATCATCATCTGCAGTAGCGCCTAATTCAGTATAAGTGCCTTGTAAGGATATTGTTTGATCACCACCAACTATTGTAACAACAGGAGCTGTTGTGTCATCTTTTTTACAACCTGTAAAAATAGTAGCGCTTGCAATCATAGCAATTGCTGTTAAACTTAAAATGTTCTTTTTCATTGTTTAGGAGTTTTAATTTTTAGTTGTTAAATTTTTTGCGGTTACAAAGATAGAAATTTATTTTAAAAAATAAATTGTCAGTTATTTAAAAAAATATACTTTTGCAGCGGTTAACCAATAAAAAAACAAAACAAAATGAAAAAAGTATTTACACTAGTTGCTGTAGCTTCAATGTTTACATTCGTTGCTTGCGGTCCATCAGCAGAACAAAAAGCTGCTGCAGAAAAGAAAATTGCTGACTCAACTGCTGCTTACACAGCTGCTGAAGCTGCAAAAGCACAAGCTATAGCTGATTCAACTGCTGCTTACGCTGCTGCTGAAGAAGCAAAAGCAAAAGCTACTGCTGATTCAATTGCTGCTGCTGCTGAAGCTGCAAAAACAAAAACAAAACCTGCTGGTAAAGCAAAACCTGCTACTCCAAAAGTAACAGATGTTAAACCTGGTCAAGGAAGAGGTTAATTCTTATGAATTAAAAAAAGCTGTCTCAATTGAGGCAGCTTTTTTTTTGACTTACAATCTGTTTGGAATCGTTCTATGTTTTCTAAAAACAATGAAAAAAGATTCATTTTTTTATCGAGGATACTCAACCCTCACGTGATACACATTCATTAATTTTTTCTTGAATATTTTTTTGAGTGTGTTGATATCCCTAAACGTGATATCAGAATTTACAAATTGGTTTTGTGCCACTTGTGCATTAATAATTTCTTCAACCAGCATATCGATACTGTCCGAATTGTAAACTTTTAAACTTCGTGACGCAGCTTCTACTGAGTCGGCCATCATTAATACAGCTGTTTCTTTAGAAAATGGAATAGGACCGGGATAATGAAATTTTGCTTCATTAACTTTTTCATCCGGAAAGGCTTTTAGAAAAGAGCGAAAGAAGTAAGCTGTTATTGTTGTTCCATGATGAGTGCGAATAAAATCGATAATTTGTTCAGGCAAATTGTGTTTTTTTGCAATTTCAACTCCTTTTAAAACGTGACCAATAATAATAGCTGCGCTTTCGTCAAAATTCAATTCATCATGTGGGTTTATTCCGTTTGCCTGATTTTCAATAAAATACATTGGCATTTCCATTTTCCCGATATCATGATACAATGCGCCAGCTCTTACCAACAATGTGTTTCCACCAATCGTGTAAATGGCTGATTCTGCCAAATTTGCTACTTGTAATGAATGTTGAAACGTACCTGGAGCACGCGATGCAAAATCACGCAATAATTTTCGGTTTGTATCTGACAATTCCAATAAGGACACATCTGAAATGAAACCGAATAATTTTTCAAAAACAAAGATCAGAGGATAAGAAAACAAAGTAAACATAGCACTGATACCAAACCAAGCAAAATCTTTTCCTGTTATTACATCACTTCCTCCTTCTTGAATAATTGTAATAGCTAGGTAAGCGACACTATATGTTAGAAATATTAATGTTGCAGAGATGAAAATTTGTGAACGATTACGCATGTTCACAATACTGAAAATTGCAACCATTCCGGCAATTAATTGAATAAAGGCAAATTCAAAACGGTTAGGTGCCAAAAAGGAAATTATTAAAACCGTTACCAGATGAACGAATAAGGCAACGCGTGTATCGTAAAATGCTCGAATGATTATTGGTAAAATACAAAATGGCAATAAATAAATACTGAACGATTGTGAATTTAATGACAAGCGAGCCATTACTACCTGAAGAATTATTAAAATCAGAATGAATGTTATTTTCGTATTGTCAATAAAAATATCTTTTCTGAAAAATGCCAGAAAGACAATTAATACTGATAAGCATAAGGAAACAATTAAAATATGTCCGATAAGAATAAATAAATAGCTACTCGTTCCGCCTGATTGCTCCTCATATTCTGATTTTAAGGATTCAAGAATCTGGTATTTAGTGGCATCAATTATTTCACCTTTTGATATAATACTTTGGTCTTTTAGAATAATATCACGCGAAGGAGATAAGTCATCAATGGCTTGTTTTAGTACTTTTTCGGTTGTTGCTTTATCAAAAAATATAGAATGATCGATACAGTTTTCGAGTATTGCTGAAAGGAATTTAGTGTCAATTTTTTTCTCATTTAAAAGAAGTTGACTTTCCATGTAAGAATAAGCAGAAGTAATTGAATAAAAATCATTTAATTCACGCTCTTCCGAAACGTTGTTATTCAGAATGTAAAGCGAAAAGTCAGAAGGTTTGTTCTCAATAACCTCATTAGGTTCGATGATACCTTTCCCGTAAATAGAATCGATAATACTAGTACCGATATTGATTGATTTTTCTTTTAATGATTTATTTTTTTTCGAATCCCACTTTTCTTCAACTTCTTTAATAAATTTTTCTTTGTTCTTTTTAATTATCGAGTTATCGATCTTAAAATAAGGCTTCGCATTTTTTACAGTTTCAGCTTTTTCAGTACCTAACTCTTCATTTGATTTTTTTATTGCAAAATCAAATGGTGCAATAAGATCTTCATGATACCAAGGTTTCCCTTTTAAATTGTGGAACTCATATTTGAATTTCCCTTGCTTCGGAAAAATATATACGATAGTAGAAATAGCAAGAAGAAGAAGAAGGCTTTTGTAAATTTCGGGATGACTATGACGAATAAATGAAAGTATTTTTTTCACGTTCTATTAATTTATATGCGAAAATATAAATTATTAAGCATTTGTTTTGCTTTTAATTTAAGTAGTTCAATTCTTTATCGACAATTTTTTTTTGATTAATAATCCTAATTGAAAAATCCAATTTCGAATTGTCTGTAAAAAAATGCTTAAAATCATTATAATTTGTCACTAATAACGTTAAATTTGGAATCAATTTTTATAAAAACAATTAATTTAAGACAAAATGAAAGAAGTATATATTATTTCCGCAGTTCGTACGCCATTAGGAAGTTTTGGTGGAGCATTTGCAGGCATTTCTGCAACAAAATTAGGAGCAACAGCTATTAAAGGTGCATTGGCGAAAGCGGGTTTGGATGGAAAAGAAGTTCAGGAAGTTTATATGGGATGTGTTATACAGGCAAATTTAGGTCAAGCTCCTGCTCGTCAGGCTGCACTTTTTGCTGGTTTACCTAATACTGTTGCTTGTACTACTGTTAATAAGGTTTGTGCATCTGGAATGAAAGCAATTATGTTAGGTGCACAAAGTATTATGTGTGGTGATGCTGATGTTGTTGTTGCAGGTGGTATGGAAAATATGAGTCAGGTTCCTTTTTATTCTGAAAACATGCGTTGGGGAAATAAATACGGAAATGTTACCATGGTAGATGGTTTGGCAAAAGATGGTTTGATAGATGTTTATCATAACTATCCAATGGGAAATGCATCTGACCTTTGTGCTAAGGAATGTAATATTTCACGTGAAGAGCAAGATGCATTTGCAATAGAATCTTACAAACGATCTCAAGCTGCATGGGTTGCAGGACGATTCAATGAAGAGATTGTACCTGTTGAGATCCCTCAACGAAAAGGTGATCCGATCTTGATGAAAGAAGATGAAGAATATAAAAACGTTCGCTTCGAAAAAATTCCTGAATTGAAAGCTGCATTTACAAAAGATGGTTCTGCAACTGCTGCTAATTCATCAACAATGAATGATGGTGCAGCTGCTTTAGTTTTGATGAGCAAGGAAAAAGCTGATAAATTAGGATTGAAACCAATCGCTATTCTTAAAGGATATGCAGATGCTGCACATGCACCTGAATGGTTTACTACTGCACCTTCATTAGCAGTTCCTAAAGCAATTGCAAAAGCAGGTTTGAAAATTGAGGACATTAATTATTTTGAATTGAACGAAGCATTTTCAACTGTTGGAATTGTAAACATTCAAAAAATGAAATTGGATGCAAGGAGAGTTAATGTAAATGGTGGAGCCGTTTCATTAGGACATCCATTAGGATGTTCAGGTGCGCGTATCATTGTGACTTTAATTCATGTGTTGAAACAAAATAAAGCAAAATACGGTGCTGCCGGAATTTGCAATGGTGGTGGTGGAGCAAGTGCTGTTGTTGTTGAATTAGTATAACATTAGATTTGAGATATGAATATTGAGAAAGTAGTTTTCTTAATATTCATATCTAATATCTCATATCTAACATATGTACGGAATCTGTAATTTAAGTATTGTACCCTGCCGAAAGGAGCCCTCTGATAAAAGTGAAATGGTCACTCAACTTTTGTTTGGTGATTGTTTTAGGGTATTAGAAATTCAAGGCAATTGGTGTCATATTAAAATTGCATATGATAATTATGAATGCTGGATTGATAAAAAACAATTTCTCCCGATTGCATATCATACCTATGATATTTTAAATTCAACTGAAATTTTTTGTTCAAACGAATTAATTCAGATCATTACTGATACTAAATCAAATACTCTTTTCCCAATTGTTATAGGAAGTACATTGCCAAATTTTGATAATGGCGAATGTGCTGTAGAGAATTCTATATATTCTTATGATGGTGCTTTTATAAATGGTGAATTGCCATTTACAAAAGTTGGTATTGTTGAAACGGCAATGATGTATCTAAATTCTCCTTATTTATGGGGAGGCAAAACACCTTTTGGGATAGATTGCAGCGGTTTCACTCAAATGGTTTTTAAACTTAACGGAATAAAAATTAAGCGTGACGCTTATCAGCAAGCCGAACAGGGAGAAACATTAAGTTTTGTGGAAGAGTCGGAAGCAGGAGATCTAGCTTTTTTTGATAATGAAGAAGGTAAGATTGTTCACGTTGGTATTGTACTCGACAATAATAAAATTATTCATGCCTCAGGCAAAGTGCGAATTGATGGCTTTGATCATCAAGGCATTTTTAATAACGAGAAAAAAGATTATTCCCACCGATTAAGATTGTTGAAGAGGATTGTTTAAATTTTAATTTTCACTTCCTCGCCTAAAAAATGTGGCTGCTTATGCAACACATATAAATCCAGAACAGCTTTGAATTTGGCAAAATATTCACGAATGCGTACTTTCAAAGAAAACGAATCGGGCACATCTTTCGCGTTAAATGCAACCGAATTCATATCGTAAAAATTTCCAATAAAAATAGCTCGTTGATTATGAAATTCTTGTGAAATAATGGTTACGTCTTTTCTTCCAAATACTTTTAAACAACGCACCATCGAATCCAATGTCCTGAATCCTGCATAATCTAGGGTAATACAAGAATCAGGAACTCCTTTTGCAATCAATGCATCACGCATATCTGTTGCTTCATCATATTCTTTTTTGTGATTATCTCCACTTACAATAATGTGTTTTATCTTTCCCGCTTTGTATAATTCTGCAGCAGCTTCTATTCTGTATTTGAAAAATAAATTTTCGTGTCCATTGCGAAGTGTTTTGCTTGCACCAAGTAAAATAGCAACATCGTTTTTTGGAATTAAATTAACATCTGTATAGAGTTGTTTTTTTGTGCTTTTTATTATCCAGTAATTACTGGAAAGGATTGATATACCAAGTAGAATTAGTATGAGTGATGACCACTTTAGCAATTTTTTGAAGGAAATGTTTTTGATTTTGTACCACATTTTTGTAGCACGAATTTCGGCTGTTGCACCACCAGGGCCTCCGGTTCTGCCAAACTCAAATCCTATACCAACGAGGGAATTTGCAGCAGTCAAACTATTGACTAAACCCAACGCATA
>CAIXIP010000111.1 GCA_903919535.1 uncultured Bacteroidota bacterium
ACCATTTGTCTTTATATGCCACGTTTATAAGTCTTTATAACGTTTATCAATCTCTTTTAAAACTTGTTGATGCTCAATTCAAAGCCAAAATAAGATTTAATGATAAAAATGAAGTCTCACTTATAGGTTTGGGTGCAATTGACGATTTCAAACTAAATTTGGGTGCCAATAAAACTGAACAACAAAAATACATTTTAGGTTATTTACCTGTTTTTAAACAATGGAATTATGCTGTTGGGGCGAACTACAAACACTTTTTCGAGAACAGTTATTTAACACTTGTTGTTAGTCGGAATCATTTAAATAATCGTTCTTACAAATATCAAAATAATGATGAAACTAATCCGGCAAATAAAATTCTTGATTACACTTCTGAGGAAATTGAAAATAAAGTCCGTATAGAAGACACCTATCGTAAAAATGGCTACAAGATCAATTATGGTGCAGGTTTTGAAAATGTTAATTATACAAATTCAACGTTCAACAAAATAAGTATTCCAACAGGAGTATTATTAATTAATTTCAATTCAAAATTAACATTCAATAAATATTCAGCATTTGCTCAGATCAGTAAAGACCTTTTTGGTAATCGTTTAGTTTTATCGCTTGGTGCCAGAACAGATTTTACTGATTATTCTCAACAGATGGGCAATCCGCTTAACCAAATTTCACCACGTTTTTCATTAGCACTAAATATTACAGATAAATTAAGTTTCAATTTTAATATAGGACGGTACTTTCAATTACCTGCATATACTGTTCTTGGCTATCGCGACTCAACAAACGTATTAGCAAATAAACAAAATAAGATTTCTTACATCATGTGTGACCACGTTGTTGCTGGTTTCGAATACAATACCAAGATCAACACAAAATTTACGTTGGAAGGCTTTTATAAACTTTATGATAAATACCCTTTTACATTACGTGATTCTATTTGTTTGGCTAACCTTGGTGGTGATTATGGTGTTATCGGTAACGAGCCAGCAACTTCCATTTCAAAAGGAAGGAGCTATGGAATTGAATTCATGGCTATGCAAAAAATGTATAAAGGATTTTATGGAATCGTTTCTTACACTTTTGTAAAAAGTGAATTTCAAGATAAAAACAATAATTATATACCATCTGCTTGGGACAACGGAAATATTTTGTCCTTAACATTCGGTAAAAAATTCAAGTACAATTGGGAGGCAGGAATAAAATGGCGCTACTTAGGGGGAACACCATATACACCGATTGATGTACAAACCTCGTCTATTAAAACAGTTTGGGATATACGTGGACAAGGTTTGCCGGATTATGATAAATTAAACTCTAAACGATTAAAATCATTTCAACAATTAGATTTCAGAATTGATAAAAAATTCTTTTTCAATAAATGGGCCCTGAATATATATTTTGATGCACAAAACGTTTACAAATATCAAACACAACAAACACCTATCTTACTACTCGACCGTGATGCAAATGGAAATGCTCAAACAGATCCTAGTAACCCGGCTGCATATAAAACGAAATTAATTGAAAACCCTACAGGTAATTTATTAGAAACGTTGGGAATAATTATTGAATTTTAAGAGGAGGAATTGATTTTATTTCACTTTCGCCTTTAAAGACCAGGTAAAAATAAATTCAGCAACGGTATCGCCTGCTTCATCAACACCAATGGATTTAACTTCTACAACAACACCTTCAGAACTCTTTTTTGCTGTATCAATAGCATCTGCAATCATTTTTCCATCCAAACAAGTAAATGAAATTTTACCAACAGCTTTTTTAAAGAACGTTGCCTGATTCTTAGTTACAAGCATTGAAACGGCTGGTTTCGATTCATAAATTCCATTCATTACCAATAACCCGGTACTTATTTCTGCTGCCATCGCCAAACAAGCAAAGTAAATCGAACGAAAAGGGTTTTGTGTAAGCCAGGAAAATTTTATTGTAAGTACTGATTGCTCTTCTGAAAATTCTTTTACACGAATACCTGCCAAAAAAGCCATTGGCAATACTTTAAGCATGTATAAACGGAACAAAAAATTATTGTTTGCGAACTTCTGAAATTTAGAATTATTCATCACTTGAAATTAAGATAAAGGAAAAGTATTAACTGATAATTGCATTGATTCGGCAAAAGCATTTTCGTCAATTCCTGAAACAACATTATGTTGATTAAAGTAACGCAATAAATTTTCTGTTGCCATATTGCCCGTTAATTTATCTGTTGCCATTGGGCACCCACCATACCCTTTTATTGCACTATCAAATCGCCTGCACCCTGCTTTGTATGCGGCACTCACTTTTTCTTCCCAAGTTGCTGGTGTAGTATGCAAATGAGCCCCTATTTCCACTCCTGGAAATTCAGGAATCAATTTTGAAAATAAATTGGTAATATTTTGAGGATTTGAAACTCCTATCGTATCACTCAGTGCAATTATTTTAATACCCATTTGCGCCAATCTTCTGGTCCAGGAAATTGCAACATCACTACTCCATTCATCTCCATAAGGATTCCCAAATGCCATCGAAACATAAACAACTAATTCCTTTTTATTCCTTACACATAGATCCTGAATTTCTTCAATACGAATTAATGATTCTGCAATTGTTGAATTCGCATTACGTTGCTGAAAGGTTTCTGAAATAGAAAAAGGAAAACCTAAATAAGATATTTCTTCAAACTCAACAGCATCCTGTGCTCCACGAACATTAGCAATAATTGCTAATAACTTCGAACTTGTTTTGCTTAGATCCAACAGCTCCAAAACTTTTGCTGTATCAATCATTTGAGGAATTGCTTTCGGAGATACGAAACTTCCGAAATCAACAGTATCAAAACCACATTTCAAAATGGAATTTATGTAGGCAACTTTTTTTTCAGTTGGAATAAATTCGTGTATGCCTTGCATTGCATCACGCGGACATTCAATTATTTTCATAAAATTGTTCTCCTAAACTTTTGAAATTAAAGTGGAATTTAAAATTTGCTGGTTAATGTTTTTTACAATTCCCGGTCCTTCATATATAAAACCTGTATATATCTGAACCAAACTTGCTCCTGCATTTAATTTTTCAATAGCATCTTCACCAGTATGAATACCACCTACCGCAATAATAGGAAATGCTTTATTTGATTTATCGCTTAGATATTTAATTACCTCTGTTGACCTTTTTGTTAAAGGTTTTCCGCTTAATCCACCTGCACCAATCTCTTTAATCCTTGCTTCAGATGTTTTTAATCCTTCGCGGGAAATAGTTGTATTTGTTGCTATCAGGCCATCAATTTTTGTTTCTTTAATGATGTCTATAATATCATCTAATTGTTCATTTGTAAGATCAGGAGCAATTTTCAAAAGAATTGGCTTCGGATTCTTTTTTTCGAAATTCAATTGTTTTAATCGAAGTAGTAATTTCGTCAAAGGTTCTTTATCTTGTAAAGCTCGCAAATTCGGTGTATTTGGAGAACTAACATTTACTGCAAAATAATCAACATGATCAAACAAGGCTTCAAAACATTTTTCGTAATCACTAACAGCTTCTTCGTTAGGTGTAACTTTGTTTTTTCCTATATTTCCGCCAATAATAGTTTTTGTTTTTCGCTTTTTCAGGTTCCCTACCGCAACATCAACTCCTTTATTATTAAATCCCATACGGTTAATCAAGGCTGAATCTTCCGGTAAACGAAACATTCGTGGCTTCTCATTCCCTGGTTGAGCTTTTGGTGTGAGGGTTCCTATTTCAATAAATCCAAACCCAAAATCAGCCAACTCATCAAATAATTCAGCATCCTTATCTAAGCCTGCAGCAAGACCAACAGGATTTGGAAACGTTAGTCCAAATAATTTTCGTTCCAGACGTTTATCCTCAATAACATAAATACTTCTCAGTAGATATGAAATACCCGGAATTGCAGAAAAAAACTTGATAGATTTAAAAACAATATGATGGATCGTTTCAGGTTGAAACCGAAAAAAAATGGGACGTAACAGTAATTTATACATATCCCGCAAATTTAATTAAAGTAAAATAGATAATGAAATATTAATCTGCTTTTGGTTTTGGATTACAACCTTCAGCTAAAGATTTTGCTTCTTCTATTCCCAATGATGCAGCCATTTTAAAATCCTTGCAAACAGATTTGTTTTTCCCATCCTGATTAGCTAAACCTCTTTTATAATAAGCCATTCCATCCTTTGGCTTAATACGAATAGCTTCTGAATAGTCATAAATAGCTGAATTAAGATTTTGCATACCTTCACATGCCAATCCCCTTTGCATAAATGCTTCATAATTATTGGGATCTTTCTTTATTACAATAGACAAATCATTAAATGCTTCTTTAAAATTTTCGATAGAATTGTATGCTGAGCCTTTATCAATTAGAACAACAAGATTATCTGGAACAATTTTTTGTGCCTTTTTAAAATACGCTATTGC
Source organism: uncultured Bacteroidota bacterium (assembly GCA_903919535.1). Classification (GTDB taxonomy): domain Bacteria; phylum Bacteroidota; class Bacteroidia; order 2-12-FULL-35-15; family 2-12-FULL-35-15; genus 2-12-FULL-35-15. Next base: position 4,435 of record CAIXIP010000111.1, read on the forward strand.
TTTGTCATATTTTTTTAACATCATATAACATTCTCCTGCTTTAATCAATGCGTCAGCACTTTCCGAATTTAATTGAACAGCATAATTATAATCTGATATAGCACCTGTATAGTCTTTAGCATCAAACTTTGTGTTTCCTGTAGCTAAAAAAGCTGTACTGACGTCTGAACAAGCATTTTTTTCATACAAAGACTTTGCCTTTTCACTACCTACAACTTTAGCACTTAAAAGATCAATACATCCTTTATTTTTGTCTCCTTGCCCAAAATAAATTACTCCTCTTTCGCAAAAAGCATCTCCATAGCTAGGATCAATAGAAATTGCCTTTTCAAAATCAGCCAAGGCATCGTTTTGTTTCCCTACTCCTGCAAGTGCCAATCCATGTCCAAAATATGGTACCGCCAAATCATGCTTATATACAAAGCCATCAGGCATATCAGATGTTGAACGCTGATATTCATTCATTGCATTATATTTTTTAAGTTTATCAAGGTAATTCCCAACAACAGTAACATTTACTTTTATCGCTTTCGAAAAATCACTTTCGGCACCTGTAAAATCAGAAGATGCTATTTTTGCATTCCCATTTTTAATCAACTCGGGTAAGCTTTGCGCAGACATGCATTTAATAATTAAAATAAATGTCAGTGAAAGAAAATATTTTGATTTCATAGCTTAAAACTTTTTGAGGAATAGATAAATTTGTTGCTTTACAAAAATATAAAAATTGAGCAATTATGTCGATATATTTATTTTTATTTCAGTTCCAGATTGCATTTTAAGATAAATGGCTCAAAAACCTGGCTGACATATAACTTGCCATTGTAATATAATGCTGTAGAAGCTGCACTGATTGCCTTTCCATCATTTGCAAATATTGCAATATATTTCCCTGTTAAAATATTAACACGATAAACTACAGATGGGGATATTTTATTGGGATTTTTGGCATGTTTAATAAAAGCAACCTGATTAAGATGTGCTGTAACAAGTACTTCATTTTCATTGATATAGGTAATGTTATCAAGTCCCTTCAACTTCGTAATTACATTTGGATAATACCAATCAACATTATCTCCGACATTTTGCAAGGAAAACAATTTGTTACTTCTTGTTGTTGACAGCAAAACCTTATCACTCGGACAGTGTTGAACTGCAATACCATTTGCATAAGCAAAACCTTTTGAAACAATTGTCCATTGCTTATTCAAATGATTAAAACAAACCACATTCGATTTTTTAAGTTTAAATAAGGCTTCCATCATGCTGCCTCTTTTGTGAGCATCATTACTAACAAAAATGTCGCCATCACAGCTTGCTGTTACGTCATTTGGGGAGACTAGCAAAGGTGAATTTAATTTTTTCTGAAATTCTAAATGATCATCAAATACTTGATATACAATTATTGAATGTTCTTTTTTTTCGTTGTTATGTGAAATGCAATAAAGTAAAAGCTGACCTTCATTATTTTTCACCAGATCAAAACCATGTGGACGAAATAGCAATCCCTGTGGTTCATTCAAACGAGGTAGTATTTTAAAGGAATCATCTTTTAAATTTACTTCGCAAATTTCTCCGTAAGGTGTATTTCCTTTTCTTCGTTCACAACAAGAAACTAATAAACGTGGTGATGCAATACTGAATGTATCAAGAACAATGTCCTCTGGTCCTGGACCAACATTAATTTTTATACTTATTGGTTGTTTAATAACAGGAATTGAGCTTGAACAAGAGGCGAATAATAGAAAAATAAAAAAATGGAAAAATAATTTCATTAAGATTATTTTAATCTATGAATTTTGACAGTATTACCTACTGAAATAAAAAACTTTCATTACTTCTAGTAAGGCAATTACCTTATCATTAATTTTTGTGTAATTCGGCCTTCACTTGTTTCCACAGAAATTAAATACGCGCCCGGAGAAATCGTTAAACTATTGATGAAAAAGTTTTTTTCACCCGCAGGCATTTCTCCTTCATAGATTATTGTAACTTCTTTTCCAATCATATCATACAATTTGATTGTTCCTTTTGTGTTTTTACTAAACGAAACCGGAATACATGTAATACCATGTGATGGATTTGGAAAAGCAGGTTTCATAGTTATTAAAAGATTTGTATTATCATTAATTCCAGTTAAAGTACCTAACACCCAATACATAAAAGTACCACGTGGTGCAGGCATAGGTCTCACTTGCTCCTTCCCTGAATTTGCATGCGCTTTTATATAATAAAAAACATGAGTTCCGGCAGGATATGCAGGAATATCACCTCTCCAAACATTACCTCCAATATTGTTCATTGCTACACTTGTAAATCCAAGTGTAGTATCGTTAGTGTAATATACAGTAGCAGAATATATACCTCCTTTGCATTGTATGCGAGCATTTACTTGACGATACATAGTTGTATCATTTGTGTTAGGTAAATTTTGATGAACAATTAATAAAGGGTTGGTTACACCTACTGAATGTGTAATACAATGTAACGATCCACTTGCACTGATAGTCGAATTCGAATTTATACCCACAATATTATATCCTGGCATTGCATCACGAAAAATACGTAAGGCTGTTGTATCATATTGAGTGTAATACTGTGGAACTATTACTGTCTTATTTATAATACTTGAATTAGTATAGGTTAAATAGTTCCCACCATTATTCGGGTATGTATAGCCATTAAGCTGATCTGGTGGTTGAGGAATACGAATCACTTTGTAAGGTGTTCCAAATACAGAATTGAAACCAGATAAAATATACTGCAAATTCGCTTCAATTTGCGGCCCATCAGCAGTTCCAGAAGGATATTGACCAATTAACAATGTTTCCTCATTTAATAATTTCATATGCATATCAATGTGGTGAATTCCATCATAAGGTAAAACATCCATTTTGGGATATCGTGTGATTCCCATAAAATTTTGCATGATAGTATTAATTTGTGCTTCGGTGAGCGATGTATTTTCATTTAATCCCAACTTTGATGAAAACGCAGTTCCTAAACCATCCGACATAAAATTACCTCCTGTGTGTATCAATTGATTAGCACCTTGAGTTTCATATAGTGGAACCCTTAATCTGCGAGCTAACATGTGAGATACTGTATCATCACTTGTACGTGTTGGACGATTGTATTTCCAGTCAACCATAACTAATGAATCAACATCATTCATATAAACAGAATTTGCACTATAGTCACGTGTCCAGACACTATTACAAGGTGCATAGATGTAGTGAACATTTAGTAACGAAGAAGCAGGAGCTCCACCGGATGATAAATAATTTTTTACTGTAATTGAATCTGAGCCACCACCAGTAGTAGGACATTGGCTGCCACAAATAATATAAACTTTAGTTTCTAATGCTGCAGCCTTTACTATCTCTAGTAAAACGGGTTTATAGCTGATCCAAGTAATTGTTAATGCTTGTTCCTCTTCCCATTGTGCCATTGTTCTGAGTGGTCCGGGAGGTGGTGTTGCAATGCCGGAACCAAAGTAATCGGGAGCTTTATAGCCAGGACTTTGCATCAGTTGTAATTCTTCGGGAGAAAACCCTACTGGCAAATCGTTTTGTGAAAAAAGTTTTTGTGTAATTAAAGCTAAACTTCCTATTAATAAAATTTTTTGTACTATTTTTTGCATGAGAGAGATTTTAATTTTTCATGAAGGTAAATTAAATTTACAAAAACCACAACTCCCTGTTTATGAAAAAATTATCTCTTAGATAGTCGCATATAAGATGAGAATATTATAATCTGAAACTAAAACAAAGTTACGCTATTAGAGATAATTTAAATCCTAAACAAAATATGGATAACAAAAAATCCTCTGTAAACATTATTTACAAAGGATTTATTATTTTTTTGCAAAAACTTATTCCGCTTTTTTAGTTGCTTTTTTAGGAGCTGCTGCTTTTTTAGGAGCTGCTGCTTTTTTAGGTGCTGCTTCTTTTTTAGGAGCTGCTGCATTTGCTGCTGCTAGAGCTTTAGCTTTGTTTTTTTTGCTTGGTCTAAGTACTCCGTGAGAGCCCATTGTTATTTTGCCTCTACGGCTTTTTTTATCACCTTTTCCCATAATATTAATTTGTTTATGTTTATTTATTTCTTGTGCAAACGTACATCAATTTTAGAAAAAAAACAAATAGTATATTTTCTGCACCATCAATCTATTTAACCTTCTTTAAATAGAATCAGTTGTTCTTGCGTTTCTCAAGAAAATCTTTTTCAATTAATTCGACCTTACGGATACTTTTTCTTAACCAAGTAAGGATGAGTTGTTCTTTTTCTGCATCAGACAAATGCCAGTCTACATCGAGTTTATGTAGTTTTGAAGTTAGGGAATAGATGCACAAGGCTGCAGAAACAGAAATATTAAAACTTTCGGTAAAACCAAACATAGGAATTTTTACAAATTCATCCGCTTGCTCCATTACTGTATCTGAAATACCAGTTAACTCCGTTCCGAAAAATAAAGCGAGGGGCTTGTCAACAGGTAAATTTTCGATTGTTACATCATTATTATTGGGTGAGGTTGCAACGATCCGATAACCTTTTGCTTTCAGATTTTTTATGGCTTCAAGGGTATTGTTTTCTGAGTTACGGTATTTATGTAGATTCAGCCATTTAGGAGCCCCCATGGCAATATCTTTATTTACAGTATAGGCGTTTTTATTTTCAATGATGTGAATATCCTGAATGCCAAAAATGTCACATGAACGCAAAACAGCACTGGCATTATGTGGTTGATATAAATCTTCTAATACAATCGTAATATGGCGTGTTCGAAAATTTAAAACTTCATCGAATTTCGCCCTGCGTGTTTCAGAAATAAATTGTGAGAGATAATTTATAAGTTCCTTATTCATTGCTAAACTCTTCCATTAGATCTTGCAACCATATTCGCAATTCTGTATAATAAACGAGCAGCAACATTTGCATCCCACTCATCGCCACCAGGTGCCACTTCATTAATATCGAATGCAATAATCCTTTTTCCCGAATCAACAATTTTTTCAACTAACATTAAAACCTGTTCGAACTCAAACCCGCCAGCAACAGGTGTTCCAGTGTTCGGACAAAGTTTAGGATCAAGTCCATCAATGTCGAAACTTAGATAAATATCATTTGGTAATTGTGAAATAATATCATTACAGATAGACGACCATGTTGCGCCATCTAATTGTTTGTGTTTAATATCTCTGTCAAAAAAAGTTACGATTCTACCTTCAGAATTATTAATAAGATCAAACTCGGCTTCACAATAATCGCGAATACCCAATTGAACTAATTTTGAAACTTGAGGGATTTTTAAGGCGTTAAACATAATTGAAGCATGTGAAAACTCAAAACCTTCATAAGCATCTCGTAAATCTGCATGGGCATCAATTTGTAAAATAGCAAATGAGTCATTCTTTTCTGCCAATGCTTGTATTAATCCCAATGGCGTGCTGTGATCACCACCAAGTAATGCAATTATTTTATTTTTTTCTAGATATGAAAGGGCTTTTGTTTTTACCCAATTGTTCATTTTAACGCATTCTTCATTTATGAGCTTTCTGATTTCTTGCATTTTTTCATTGCTTTCGAAATCCTCTCCCTCTTCAAGCAAGGCAATATAAGCCTCTGCTTTTCGTCTGGAACTTTCGCTTCTACTCGCAAGATTATCAGAAACTTCTTCCATGGCAATTCCAATCTTCCAAGCATCCTTAATCTTCGGATCAAAAAGATCAACTTGAAAAGACGAATTAAATACCGATTGCGGACCCAATGCTGTTCCTCCGCGATAAGATACTGTAACTTCCCATGGTACAGGAATTACTACAACTTCCGCTTCTTCAACAGTAAAAGGCAACCCATATATATTATTATTCGCATCACCCAAATCATTTGGGTTGAAATTTTCAATCTTATTTTGCTTAGACATCTTATAAATTTTGGCTGCAAATTACAAAAAATAAAAAACCTTTTCCAATTAACATGATTGAAGTCATATTATTAATTTGTCTTTAATAAAATGCTCTAACATAATGGCATAAAAACTTACAGGTGTCTTTTTATCAGTAAATAAGAACCCTGGCATAAACGAACTATTTCTTCCTTTGTTCCGTAGAACAAGTAAATTTTCCTATCATGAAAACACAAATACATACGCAGGAAAATGGCAAAGCAAAGTTTTCCTTATCAGCTTATCTAAGAAAATCCATTTTTATCAGCGTAATCGGGACAATGTTTTTTTTAATATCCCCGACATTTAATTTAATTTTAAATGCTCAACCATTAGATACTAGCAAAGACAGTATTTCAATAAACAACAAAGAATTAATTTCAGCAGATTCTCTTGAAAGAGAAGATTATAATGATACATATGCTATTGCAGTAACATCATCCATAACAGCTTCTGGCCAAGGTGTTTATTATGCTCCATTTATTATTTTGCATTCAAAAATTGGTTTTTTTGCGTTAGGCCCTACAATTCAAAAAGAAAAAATGAATTTTTCTGGATTTCAATTAAATTATGAATTAAATCTATTAGGAAAAAACACTACGGATTCAAATTATTTTAACCGATTAGAACTTTATACATTTTTAAATGGATCATACCAATTTAATGCGATGCTTTCAGAATCATCTCAAAAAAACGAATTGCTGGCAATTCAAAATAATCCTAGCGCAACCTTATTAAGAGTTTTTGAAGGATATGCTGGGATTGGAATTCGATTTGAATTATTCTCAAATTTCAGATGGTTTAATTGTATAGGTTTTGGAGGATATAAAATACTTGATGCACCTAGGAATCTTGTACATGACAAAAAGGGATTGGGGATCTTTTTAAGAACCGGAATATCTTATGAATTTGATAAAAAAAACAGAATATCAAAGAGAAAAACAGTGTGTGCTTTCTAATTTTAAAAATTGAAAATAAAAAAGCCCCGATACTATCGGGGCTTTTTTATTTTTCTTAGTTGGTAACTATTTGTTAACAGTTTTTGCTAAGTCAGCGCCAGCTTTAAATTTAGCTACTTTTTTAGCAGCAATTTTAATAGCTTTTCCAGTTTGAGGGTTACGGCCAATTCTTGCTGCTCTTTTAGCAACAGAGAAAGATCCAAAACCTACTAACGCAACTCTGTCACCTTTTTTAAGTGATTTTGTTGTAGCGTTTACGAATGCATCTAATGCTCTTTGAGCATCAGCTTTTGTCAATTTCGCTTCAGAAGCGATAGCGTCAACTAATTCTGCTTTGTTCATTTTGATTTTTTTTAGGGTTAAACATTAATTAAATACAAAACAAAAATACAACAATTCAGTTAGAATGCAACTTTCAGAGCAAAATAATTAAAGAATTGTTGATAAGTAGCCTTTTTGTTAATAACTAAGTCTGTATTGGCACTTACTATTACCTTATAGAGAATGACTATTTTGCATCAATATTTATCATTTGTTTACAGGCTTAAGAGTAGCTGTATGATATTGTTTATTGGCATTGTAAACATTAAATAATTCAATTAATTTTCCAATCCGAATTCATCTGAAAACCGCGCAGGAATTCAGTTACCGACAATCTCTTTTTCCCGGCTACCTGCAACTCAAGTATATCAATGTAACCACCAGCAACTGCAATTTTTAAGTATTTTTTTGAATCAGTTACAATACTTGGAATAGAATATTGATGTGTTGCTCTGTCAATTCTTTCAATAAATATTTTTACAGGATGTATTTTGGCATCAGGAGATACAAATTCGGTAAAAGCAGCAGGGTAAGGACTTAATCCTCTAATTAAGTTATGTATTTCATCTAATGATCCATGCCAATTTATTTTACAATCTTCTTTAAATATTTTTGGAGCATGCTTTATTTCTTGATTTTCGGTTACAAGTTCTGATTGATCAATTTGAGGATAATTATTTTTTTCAATTGCTTGAACAGTTTTTAATATAAGCTCTGCGCCTATATTCATCAATCTATCGTGAATCTCTCCTGCTGTGTCATTTTCACCGATTAGAGTTTTTTCTCGAAAGATAATTTTTCCTGTATCAATTTGATGTTGAAGAAAAAACGTTGAAACACCTGTTTCTTTTTCACCGTTTATAATAGCCCAGTTGATTGGAGCTGCTCCTCTGTATTGCGGCAACAATGAACCATGAAGATTGATTGTTCCCAAACGTGGCATATTCCAAACTACTTCAGGAAGCATTCTAAAGGCAACTACAATTTGCAAATCAGCTTTCAATTCTCTCAATTGATCTAAAAAAACTTCGTCCTTTAATTTTTCGGGTTGAAGAATTGTTAATCCTTTTTCCGAAGCATATTTTTTCACATCTGACTGTTGTAATTGAAGTCCCCTTCCTGCAGGCTTATCTGGCATTGTAACAACGCCAACAATATTATAATTATTTTTTACTAATATATCTAATGACTGCACCGCAAATTCAGGCGTGCCCATGAAAATTATTCTCAACTGATTCATTATTTATTTATTAATTATCACAAAACTAATTTTTTTAATGTTGATATAATTAAAAAAAAAATCTATTTTTATTTTTGCAAATTAAATATACAAAGGATTCTTTATTAAAACATAAATTACACATAGATGAAAAAAATCATTCTTACAATCGCAGCCTTAACCATTATTTATTCTTCAAAAGCGCAAAAAGCTTTTGAAAAAGGGAATGTAACCGTAAGTCTTGGCGCAGGGCTTGATCTATATGGCACTAAAATACACCAGGTTTCTTCCGGCTTTATAAAAGATACCACTGACGGTGCAGGGGGAGCACATTTCCCTTTAATGTTGGAATATGGAGTAGCTAATTGGCTTGGAATAGGTGCCCGTTTTAACTTTTCAAATTTTCTTGAAGAGAAAGATTCTATCTCACATATAAAACCAATACATAGGGGAATGGACGCTGGCATGGTGCTCAACATCCATTTGATAAAATCCAAAAGATTCGATATGCCAATAAATTTTTCGTTCGGTTATTCTTATTTAAGTATTCAATCTAAAGATGCACTTGAAACTATTGCTAAATCAAATGGCATAGGTTATGGAATTGCATTAATGCCACGAATTTATTTTGGTAAACATGTAGGTATGTTTTTTAATTTAGGATTCATGGGATATAACTATCCAAAAATTAAATACTCCAATTTGAATGATAGTAATTTAAATAAAACATGGGATACTGAAGTATCTTTAAAAGCAAGTGGTGTTAATCTAGGAATTGGATTAATCGGAAAATTTTAATTCAACCATTTAATAAATCCTCAAAATAAAGCCGCAATTCGCGGCTTTATTTTTAAATAATTGTTTACGAATATTTATTCTGAATTCAATTAAAATAAATTTATTGCGAAAGCAACATTATTAGTTTAATTTAGACATGTTATTTTAATATCTAACATTTCTTCCATGAAATTAAAATATTACTTTCTATTATTATCCGCAGTAATTGCCACATTTTCCTTTTCAAAAAAAGCTATTGGACAAATAGTGATAAATGAGTATTCCTGTTCAAATGTTTCTACTATTAACGATAATTATGGAAATACACCTGATTGGGTTGAATTGTACAATGCAGGTGCTTCTTCTGTAAATTTAACGGGATATTATTTAAGTGACAAGCTCAGTAATCCAACAAAATGGGCTTTTCCTTCAGGAATAACTATTTCGGCTAACGGTTTTTTACTAATATGGTGTTCTGGCCAAAATACAGTTGTTGGAACAAACATACATGCTGGCTTTTCTCTCACTCAAACGAAACCAGAAGCACTTGTTTTTGCCAATCCTGCAGGAATTATCCTTGATTCTATGACATTAAAACCAACCCAAGTAGGCCATTCAAGAGGAAGAATAGCTAACGGGGGAATTACATGGGGAGTTTTTACAAGCCCAACACCAATAGCATCAAATACAAATGCAAAGTTAGAATATGCTACCAAGCCTGTTATGAGTGTTAATGCGGGGTTTTATCCAGGTTCACAAACAGTTGCTTTAAGCTCACCAGATGCAAGTGTTACAATTCATTATACAATTGACGGATCTGTTCCAACTACTTCTTCAACAACCTACTCCACTCCTATTTCTATTGCATCAACAACAGTTTTAAGAGCCAGGGCATTTAGTTCAAACCCACTAGTGCCACAAAGTTTTGTAAATAGTAATACTTATTTTATTAATGTTACTCATACTGTGGCTGTTGTTTCAATTTTTGGTGATCAGGTGATGGACCTAATGACAGGAACACAGAGCACTCCCGAAACTGGATTAGAATATTTCAATATTGCTAAGCAAATAAAAGCCGAATCTGATGGGGAAACCAATAAACACGGAAACGACTCATGGGCATACAATCAAAGAGGGATCGATTTTGTTTCAAAAGATGAATTTGGTTATAACTATGGCTTAAACGACCAGGTTTTTATTAATAAAACACGAAAATCTTTTCAACGAATTATTCTGAAAGCAGCTGCAAATGATAATTACCCTTTCGAAACCGGTGGCGCACATATACGTGATTCATATGTACATACTATTTCTCAACGAGGGAATTTACATCTAGATGAGCGAACCTGGTCACCTTGTGTATTATATGTAAATGGACAATACTGGGGAGTTTACGACATGCGTGAAAAAGTTGATGATCTTGATTTTACAAGTTATTATTCAAATCAGGATGATCTAAATGTTCAATTTTTAATGACATGGGGAAGTACTTGGAGTCAGTATGGCGGAGCTCAAGCACAAACAGATTGGAATACTTTACGAAGTTATATTACTTCAAACAGCATGGCTGTTCAGGCAAATTATAACCATGTAGATAGCCTATTAAATGTAAAAAGTTTGGTAGATTATATTGTTTTGAATTCATGGGCTGTTACTTCTGATTGGCTAAACTGGAATACTGCTTGGTGGAGAGGATTAGATCCAAATGGAAGCGAAAAAAAATGGCGTTATACATTATGGGACAATGACGCATGCTTTGGTCACTACATTAATTACACTGGAATCCCTGATCAAACTCCTGCTGCCGACCCGTGTAACCCGGAGAGTTTACCTGATCCAGGCGGACAAGGGCATATAGAAGTATTAAATGCTTTACTTGCAAATCCCGGTTTTAAACAATATTATGAAGCGCGTTATATTGACCTAATGAATACCACATTGAACTGTAATTATTCTATTCCATTATTGGATAGTATGATTGCTATTATTCAACCAGAAATGGCTGGTCAGGTTGCTCGTTGGGGAGGATCGGTAAGTACTTGGCAAGCCAACGTGACTGCCATGAGAGATTTTATTAATCAACGTTGTACAGCTATTAATCAGGGTATGATTGATTGTTATAACCTAACTGGCCCCTATCAAATCACTTATGATGTTTCTCCTGTTGGCGCAGGAAGTATTAAAATAAATAGTATCACTCCAACTTCCTACGTTTTTACAGGAAACTATTTTGGGGGTATTGTTACTAAATTAAAAGCAACAGCCTCAAGTGCATCTTATGTGTTTGATCATTGGCAGATGAACAACCACACGCCAACGCCAAGCACTACAAGTGATTCGGCAGAAGTTACTTATACTCAAAGTGATGATGTTGTTGCTATATTTCGTTTAAGTTCAGAACCTCCAATGCCTCCATCTGGAGAGGTTGGCGTTCCTAGTGCTTTTTCTCCAAATGGTGATAATAATAATGATGTACTATTTGTATTAGGAAATATTACTTCATTAAACTTTTCAATTTATAATCGCTGGGGGCAAGAAGTTTTTCATACAAATGACAGAACAAAAGGATGGGATGGTAAATTTAACGGTCAGCCTTTAAATTCGGGTGTATTTGCTTATCAGTTATTTGGAGTAATGCCTAATGGCGATAAAGTGGAACGCAAAGGAAATATAACATTGGTGAAATAGGAATAATTTTAATCATAAAAATTTCAAGAGGAAATTAACTAGATAATATGAAAATAAAAAAGCAATTTTCAGTAGTTATATTTTGTTTTGTAGTGTTTGTTTCCGCTGCACAGGATGTGCATTTCTCTCAATTTACAGAGACTCCTCAATTATTGAATCCTGGTGCAACTGGTGTTTACAGCGGCTATATGCGTGGGATTATCAATTACAAAAACCAATGGAGTTCAATGGGAAATGCATTTAATACTGTTGCGGCTTCTTTTGACATTCCGATGTTTGATTATAATAAGCGGAAAGCACATTTAGGAGCAGGTATTAATTTCTTTAGTGATAAAGCAGGTGATTCAAAATTCGGTTTAACTCAAGTTAATTTGTGTTTAGCCGGTATTTTGCCTGTAGGAGAACAAAGCAAACTTTCGTTAGGAATTTCAATTGGTGGAGCACAACACAAAGCAAATCTAAATTCGCTGACATGGGAAAATCAATATGATGGAAAAGGATTTAATTCATCAATAAATTCAAATGAAAACACCACAATGAATTCCTTCATGTATATTGATCTTGGGGCAGGCTTATATTATGAATATAATTCAGGAAAGGCTACACTTGATAGAAATGAATTAAAACGATTTGCCATTGGTGCTTCCTATTTCCATATAAATCAACCCACACAAAAACATTTATCTGTAAGTGAGAAATTATATGGAAAATTGGTTGTGAATATGAACGGACATTTTGATTTGACAGGATCACGAATATCTATTATTCCTTCTGCAATATTTTTTATGCAAGGCACTTCAAATGAAATTACAGTTGGTTGCGCAGTTCGTTACAGAATTCAAAATGAAACAAAAGTAACTGGATTTCTAAATGAATCAGGGATTGCACTTGGAGTTCACTATCGTGTAAAAGATGCTATCATCCCTCAGATAAGCTACGGTTTAAAAGATTTTTCAATAGGCTTATCTTATGATATAAACGTATCAAATTATAAAACTACATCACATTTAATGGGCGGTATAGAAGTTTCCTTAAAATATCACCTTTCAAAAGGAGCATTATTTCAACGAAAGAATATGCTATAACTTTTCCATCAACACGTTATACAATTTCACCATCGCATCAATGTCGTTTTTAAAAACCTTTTCATTTGGAGAATGTATATTATCTTCAGGCGCTCCCACAAAGCACCAATCCCATGGATATTCCGCCATTTGCAATTCTTTTGCATCACTTCCTCCACTACCTTCTACTTCTAATTGAAAAGGGATTTTCGATTTTTTAGCGATAGCAATTATTTTATCTACATATGATTTGCGCGGAATCAAACTATCTCTCATAGAAATTGCAACACCTTTTCCGTGCGGCACACCTTCAGTAACCCAAGTAATATCTGATATTAATGCTTGAGATACATTGTATTTCTGATAAATAAATTTTTGAAGATATGAAACACTTCCTCCTCCATGCTCTTCCCAACAAGAAAATACAATAATACCATCTTTTAGTGTTTCCGCTACTTTTAAGGCATTCCAAACACCAAGTCGATTATCCATATAGCAACACTGAACATAATCCTTAGTTTCTCGCCAATTTGGTTTAAACGTAAGTCCTGTCCCACGTTCTATATCCCGTTTGAATTTATAAGAAATATTATTTTCTTTATCTACAGCCAACTTACAATTAATTTTCCCTTTACAATCTTCTCCAACTAATTCAAAATCATCTAAAATTTTAGGACCACCAATTTTCACCAATTGTTTGCCATATCGCACTGTAAATCCAATACTATCAATATGAGCAAAGATTGCTGTTGTAGGTTTTCCAAATACCATAACAATACAGTTCTGAAAACCATCACCGGAAAACACCTTTGGTTTAACTTTCCAATTTTTTTTATGTTTATCGATATACTTAATCAAAAAATTGGTCATCGCTGTTTCATTACCTGAAGGCGCATGTATCTCACACATTTCTTTTAATAACTTCATATTATATGTTTTATACGGTTGTTAAATATTTAATTTTAAGATCATTTACTTTACTGAATTGTTCGTACACTTTATTAGAATTATTTTTTCGTATTGAAAATGAAAGAGAACAATTTAATTCAAAAATTTGCTCACAAATTTCTAAATTTTCATCCTTAATAATTTTCATCACATCATTCATTTGCAAATAATTAAATTTAATTTCATAAATATCATTTACGGTTCTTTCAATGATGATAGAGTTTTGCAAGGAATCTGCTGCAGCTTGTTTATAAGCATTTATCAAACCGCCAACACCAAGTAATGTTCCACCAAAATAACGAACTACAACTAACAGAATATTAGTTAGATCTTTTGATTGAATTTGCCCTAAAATTGGTTTCCCGGCAGTATATGTTGGCTCTCCATCATCGTTGGCACGAAAAGCTTGTTTGTCGGCTCCCAAACGAAATGCGTAACAATGATGACGTGCGTTGAAATGAAGTTTTCTTAAATCAGCCAAATGGGTTTTAATTTCATCTTCATTTTGAACAGGAAAAGCAAACGCAAAAAACTTGCTACCCTTATCCTTGTATAAACCTTCACTTGGTTTTGAAATTGTCAGGTAAGTATCTTCAAACATTATAAAGCAAGATCAAAAAAGAAGTCTAGAAATTTTAACAGAAAAAATTGAAACTATTTTGAAATAAGCCCTATTTAATCTGATAACCTTCCGGCTTTAATTGAATATTTTTTGTTATTTCAAATTTGTATGAACTCTTATCCAGAATAGTTACTTTTTCAGTATATGGCTGAAAGCCATTAGCTTCAATACTCATTTCATAAATACCAGGAGGAAGCACAATTACATATCTTCCAGTGTTGGCATTTGGTAAATATGTTCCAACCATTTCTTGTGTTTTGTCATTATTTACAGTAATGAAAACATCAGCGAAATTCAATTTTTGTGTTGAATCAGCAGAAACTAGATTACCCTTAACAACAGAATATTGAGGTTCCACTTCATTAAATGTGACACGATAAATGTCTAAATCTCCTAAGCCACCATCTCTCAATGCTGCCATATAACCAAAGCGACCATTACTTGATAAACGGAAGTTAAAATTATCCTCAGGAGTATTTATTGGATATCCCATATTTTTTGGATTAGAAAACTGTTTAGTTGTAACATCCTTTTCCGCTTTAAAAATATCATATCCACCCATTGAAGTATGGCCTGTTGAACTAAAATACAATATTTTTCCATCAGCGGTTATATTGGGGAAGTCTTCATCAAATGGAGTATTTACATCTGGCCCTAAGTTTAATGCAGGTCCCCAGTTCCCATTTGGTAAACGCTGACTTAAATAAAGATCTGTTCCTCCAAATCCTCCCTCTCGGTTACTTGCAAAATAAATAATATTTCCATCACTACTCATTGAAGCTGCTATCTCCTCAGCTTTGGATGAATTGATATTTTCATCTAATTTTTCAGCCTTTTTAAAACTTTTATTTTTATCGGTACTAGTCATATAAATATCACCTACCCCCTTTAAATTTGTATAATATAAAAGCATAATATCTCCTGCAGGTGAAAGTCCAATAACTTCCTGTTCTCCTTCTTTTTTAGCAATTGGAGGCCCAATATTTTTTGCTTTTGAAAAATTACCTTCAGTTACTTTTGATATATAAACTGCCGAAGCATAACTCCCATCTTCTTTTGCAACATCAGCCGCATCATCAGGTCTACGTGAATTAAAAATAATGAAAGACTCATCACTAGGGACAAAGGAATAATAATCAGCATAAGGTGAATTTACATTTGAACCCAAATTCTCAAACGTTACATCCAATGGGAATTTCATTAACTCTTTTGCATTTATACAAAACTGTATTTGACGATCAACATCTTTCAAGTTATCAGCATTACCTCTACCTGTTTGTTTAAATGAATTAAAGGCTTTTATAGCATCGTCAAAACGATAAGCATACTGATATGACCTGCCCAACAAATACATAGCATTTGGATCATATTTAGGTTTGTGAGTTATTATCTCCAAATAAGGAGTTGCTTTCGTTTTATTAATATTTGTGTTTAAATAACAAATAGCGATGTTATAATTATACTTGTCATTTTTTGAATCTCCATCAAGCAAACTTAAATAATCCTCTAATGCTGCCTCATAATTTCCAGCAACAAATTTTTGTTCTGCATTAAATGGATCAATTTTTTTTCCAATAGCTTCTTGAGAAGAAAGCGATTGATAGAAAAACAACATTAGAGCACTAATGAAAATAGGATTTGTTTTTTTCATCTTGAGAAATTTCTATAAATTATTATGGATAACAAAGATAAAAAAAAGCCTTACATAGCCTAGAACTGTTTTAAAAAAATGCAGAAGTAAAGAATATTTAAAAGCGGCCACAACGATGGGGGCGATATCGCTTTGCTCGTTTTGGCATCCATGCCTTAAACCGTTTTTTTACATTGAATTTAAATTCACTAAATGAGAAACCTGTTTTTTTAGCTTTACCAATATTTCCATCACTCGGAAAATATGGTGCTGAACTCATTTTATCTACAGACTGCGATGAGCCAAGCTCAAATCTAGCATGAAAACCGTTTTCTAAGGTTGGCTCAATAGTATTTTTCGACTGAGAACTTTGTTGCTGAATTGGTGGATTATTGCTTTGCGGGTATGGATTTGTATTAATGAAATCACTGGAGCTTTCAGATTGACCTGGATTCCCAATCACCATTATCAAAGCCTGACTCTGATTGTTATCATTGTTAGGTTGTGCTTTTAGATAACAAGAAACAAGCAATATTATACAAGACAAAAAATATTTTAATCTTGAAATTTTCACTTACAAATAGATTTATTTAGTAAAATAACAATATTTTTTGAATTAAAGCAAGGACTTTACGCCTTAAATGTCAATTGATTATCGGATAATAAAACTAATTTAGAGTATGGTTTTGAAAAAATATTTTCCTAAAAACAACGCTAGGTTATTTGATTTTGTTTAAAATGAGTATCATAAAGAAAACAGTTTGCCACATTTATTTATCGAAAAAAATGGGTAATTCATAATTATTTGCAATCTCATATTAATACGATACAAATTAATACTTTTGTTGAATGATGATTTTCCCTACCGCTTATTCTTCCTTATCAACAAAAGCTTTGCTGCAATTAGTAGTTGAGAAGTATCCTATTACTGGAAAAGTTGAAATTTGTTATTTAAAAAGAGGTTTTAATGATACCTATTTAGTTAAAACTGATGGGGAAAAGTTCATTCTTAGAATATATAAATACAACTGGAGAACTTACGAAAGCATTGAAACAGAATTGAAACTTTTACAATATTTGAATGAAAATGCTATTTCTGTATCATTTCCAATTGTTGACAAAAATGAAAAAATAATACAAACAATTAATGCAGCTGAAGGAAATAGATATGCTGTATTATTTTCGTTTGCTGAAGGTAATGTGGTTAGGAAATTATCTGTTGAACAATCCTTTATGTTAGGAGTTGAAACGGGGAAAATCCATTCACTTACTAAAAATATATCTTTTGGTCAAACAGCACAAGATTACAATATCGAATCTCAATTTTCTAATGCATTAAATACACTCAAACCC
>CAIXIP010000112.1 GCA_903919535.1 uncultured Bacteroidota bacterium
ACAGATTATTTCTGAAATTCTTAGATCAAGTGTTGTTGGAAGTCAGGAGGAATTGCTAAAAATTCTGAGTGACAAAAATTGCGAGGTCACACAAGCTACTTTGTCACGTGATTTAAAGTTATTAAAGGTTGCCAAAACGCCTTTATCAAATGGAGCTTACAAATACATTTTACCACCAGTAAATAAGCCAAAACCCGTAGAGGGAACCTACAACAGCTTTCTTTCTCATGGAGCAGTTTTGAGTTTAGAGTTTTCGGGACAATTGGCTGTTGTGAAAACAAAACCAGGCTATGCAAGTGCCATTGCATGGGATATCGACAACAAAGCAACCGAACAGGTTCTTGGCACAATTGCAGGCGATGATACCATTTTGGTTATTCCAAGAGAAGGTGTTACGCGCGACGAAATCCTGTCAATGCTCAATATCACTTTTGCCGAAAAGTAAAGACCAATGCATATTGACTTGCATAATTGTTGAAATTTCAGGGGATGTAATTAAAAGATAGATGAATACTTTGTAAGGAAAATTTCTTTGCAAGGTTAAACCGACCGATTATGAGTAAAGAAATAACCGTTGATGAAATAACGGTACAGATAGCTGATGAAAATTTTTTAGGATATGTAGAAACGATATTAGATACCATTTCTGCAGCCGCCAAAGTTCGGGGTACTGGAATAGCAAGACGCTCACCAGAATATATCGTGCAAAAAATGAAAGAAGGTAAAGCAATAATAGCTTTAGCGGGCGACGAATTTGCAGGATTTTGTTATATTGAATCGTGGGGTAACAAGAAATTTGTTGCTAATTCGGGATTAATTGTAGTTGATAAATATCGTGGTAATGGATTAGCAAAACGAATTAAACGTAAAGCTTTCGAACTATCACGCAAAAGATATCCTGATGCTAAAATATTTGGACTTACAACTGGTTTGGCAGTTATGAAAATTAACTCCGAATTGGGTTATAAACCTGTTACTTTTTCGGAACTTACAGATGACGAATCCTTTTGGAAAGGCTGCCAAAGTTGTGTAAACTATGATATTTTGCAACGCACCGACCGCAAACATTGCTTGTGTACCGGAATGTTGTACGATCCGGCAAAAGATGAAGCAATCTAAATGACCCCTGACCCCCGAAGGGGGAAGTGATTTGGGTATTTTGAATTTGTTTTAAGAATTAAAGTGTAATAATATTAAATAATAATCCCCTTTTTTGGGGGTTGGGCTATATGAAAGAAAAAGTAGTTTGAAGTAGTTGTGTTTGGACATCGGAGAAAAATAATCCAAAGTGCCTCGATTGGGAATCAGGTTTGCATTTTATATGCTCAGGAAGAAGGTGAGGCAATTGGTGAATTATGACCCAAAGCACTTGGACATCCTCAAATTTGTCAAATAAATAAACTAAGTAAGCAATTGTAATCTAAATGGAAAATAGAATAAAGCCATTTTATTTTTGAGAGCAAGTGATGATAAATTCATCGGGAAAGCCCATATCGATGATTTATACGCGACATTCAAGGGCGAGAAGTACCTGACTATCTTTCAAGGTGACCATAATACTGATAGGCCAAAGGAAGTTTACCAGCAGATTGTGAGGTAGAGATTCCATTTAGAAAAATTTAGATTTTTCGTCAATCGAATCCAAACTCCGGAGTGCCGAAACTAGGTATAGAAGCTGTCTTTAAAAAAGCAGGTGACTGCAAGCAAGA
>CAIXIP010000113.1 GCA_903919535.1 uncultured Bacteroidota bacterium
AACATAAGAATTTACTGATTTAAAGATATCCCTGGTAATAGATTACAGGGATTGTGAAATTGGAGAAATTTATTTAAATAATGTTTGTAAAAGTTGTCCTAATAAAACTTATTCATATCGAATAAACGTGACAACCTGTAAGGATTGCCCTGAAGAAGGAATCTGCAAAAATGGAATTATCTTCCTGTTAAATTCATAATATTGGAGACCAAATCAGAAGAGTGAAGATTTTTTATTGTGCAAATATAGTTAGCAGAATTGTGAGGAAAAAATGGGCAGAAAATCTTTGTCTAATGCCTTGAAGGTTTTTATTTTCTGATGCTATTTTAGGATTGGTCGGTCCACTTTGTGAAACTTGCGATTTAAAAATGGAAATATGGGATTCTTATTATTTCCGATCAGGCAATTTTTAATGTAAAAAATGTATTTTCAGTGGATAATAGATTTCTCTTCTTCTTATATAAATAATTAGCATTATTATTTCAATTTAGTTCTAGTTTTCTTTAACATATTCTTCCAATATATACTAAGCGATGGTCAATTTTTTAAGACTTTCTGGGATATTTTTGATGGGAAAATCGGGCACTTTTAATAATGGAGCTTACCTAAAAATTTTATTAACAGACGTTTAAAGATATATTTTAGATATTATCCCTATTCAAAACATTCAAATTACAATATAATTTATATGATTTAATTTAAATTGTGGATGGTTTATATCCTGAATGAGCCATTGATTATTTATTAATCAAAAATCACTTGTTATAATCGAAAAAATCAGGTAATTTTGATTTTTATTTATTTCGATTTTTGGAAAACTTCCAATTCAATCAAATTCATTATCATTTTAATCAAAATCAATTCATTTTTAATGAAATGGCTGTTATTTCTATAGATAGTAAATAATATTTTTTGAATATTTGAATTGTTTCTCATGTTTGCATTGATTTGATGCCCTCTCTCTCTCTCCCTGTCTCTCTCTAAACTAACTGGAATTGAATGGAATATATTTGATTGATTCAGGTAAGTCATTCAAAATTAAATATATATATTATGTTAAATGGTATTTATGGCTTCTCTGAAATTGTATTAATTAAATTAATAATTTGAACAAAAGCTAGTAAATATTATATATATCTATTACTTAACTTACTCACTTTCAAATTCATCCATATATCCCAAAATTCCGTCATTTTCCCAATCCTCTCTCAAATTAGCATGTAATTATTAATAATTTGATTTTGATTTGTTGTGTTTGTTTTGTTTGTGTCAAAAAAAACAAGAATCCTTTTTTTCTTTACAAACACACACATCAATCAGGTCAATTTAACCATTTTCATCAAAATTATTTTATTTATTTATTCATTTATTTCTTCAATCAAAACCAAAAAACCACAAATCCAACAAATTCATATATTATATTCAATTTCCTTTTTTTCTATAGTATTTGGGAAGTTTATCATATGTAATCCAAAAATAAATATAATAATATCTCTTTTCTTTCTTATATATGATAATTTCTTTTGGTTGTGTTGAGTGTTGGTGTTTGAATTGGAAAAACACTAAAAATGGGTTTGGTAGTGGATTTGAATTTACTTACTTTTTTGAGCAATACTTTTGGGGATTAGTTCTTTTGGCTGGTGTTGCTGGATTAATTTTTTGGATAGTTAAGGGTGAAAAATAAAATGG
>CAIXIP010000114.1 GCA_903919535.1 uncultured Bacteroidota bacterium
CTGTTACTTTTTCCCAAGAAGGGAAATGGTTAAAAACAGAAACATTCCTTAAATCATCTGAATTACCGAAAGTGATAAAAGAAAAATTGGCGAAAGAATATGGCGAATTAAGCGATTATAAAATTGAAGATCCAGAAAAAGTTGAAACTAGTGATAGCATAACTTATGAAATGGAAGTTATTAAAGGAGATTCAACATACAAAATGATTATTTCAGAAAATGGAGAAATCATAAGCAAAGAAGAAAAAACTGCTAATTAATATCCCTTTCATAGATTAATCTATAAACTCTTTTTAGCTGATAAAATAATATTACTAAAAACAATTCCAGCTACTAATGATATTGTTGTAATTGTCATTGAAAATGCTGTTTCAATTCCATGCAAAGTTTGATTGGTCATAAGATCTGAAATGCTTTGAAATCCTAGTGATCCGGGTACTAACAAAATTATTCCAGGTACCAACATGATGGAAACCGGCCTGTCAAAAAGTAATGCAAAAATATTACTTGTTATTCCTAATGAAAAGGATGCAATGAACACAGCTAGGTATTTTCCAAAATAAATACTTCCTAATTTGAACGAGAAATAGGAACATAAACAAGCAAGAAGAATCCAAATAAAATCTTTCGGAATTGCTTTGAATAATACCACAAAACCTAAAGGAACTGTTGTTAATGCAATCCATAATGTCCATGAAGGAATAGCTGGAAGTATAATAGCTGCCGGAACGATTTCAATCACTTTACCAATCTGACTGCCAATTCCAATACCAAGTCCTATCATTAATAGCGAAATGATGGTATTTGCAAAGCGAGCTGTCCCGGCAATAGGGTGACCATTTACCAATTCAGTGATTGAAACAGTGAATGAAAAACCTGGAATTAAAATAATTAGCCCTGTAATTGTTGCAATGTCGATTGAATAATTTCCCAAAAAAGAAACAGCCAATTTAGAGAAAGCCATTGCAAATAAAGAAGAAATAACAATTACTGTTCGCCCAATTTGAGGAAAGCGGTTTGCAATCTCATTTAATATTCCAATAAATAATCCAATTATTCCGGATACGATAATTTCTGCATATCCGCCACCAAATAATCTGGCAGCACTGCCAGTAGATAATCCGAAAAATAAAATGTCAATCAGTGTTGAATACCTATCAGGGTTTGAATTAATTTTTTCTAATTCCTTAAACCCATCCTTGGCAGTTAATTTTTTCTGAATTACTTTTTTATAGATCGTATCAATTTTATCAATTTTTTCTAAATTCAGATCACCGTAAGCAGCATTAATAAAATGCGTTTTCTGATTATCATCAAAGCCAATATTTATTATCAATCCTCCAGGAGAAGTAAAAAAACCACCCTTAATATTTAATTTTTCGCAAACATTAAATAATGTCTGTTCCATTCGATGGGCAGGGATTCCATTCTGTTGCAATGCTTTCGCCAATTCCAGTGTAAACGTTACCGATTCTTTTAATTCTTGTTCCTGATTATTATTCATTCAGATTAATTATGTTAATAATGTTTATTAATTTAAATTTGAGAAACTCATAATCTTTTACAATTTTGAAGGACCCATTTATTTATTTTTTTTACAAAATCAGCAACCTGATCGGCTGGCCAAATTGGTAATAGTTCTCCATTGCTTAAATTACAATACATTGTCATTTGAAATACTGCTCTTAAAGCACTAAAATAGGGAATTAACTTAATTTCAAGCTCCGATAATTTATTCTGTGTCTGGTATCCTTTTAAAAAGGAATTCATAATATCATGTCCTTTATTTTTGTGGTCATACCACATAAAAACTCCAATATCGTATGCTAAATAACCTTTTCCAAAAAAATCGAAATCAAAAAAAGTAAAATTATTTGTATCGATTATATGAAAGTTTTCAGATTGAAGGTCGCCATGACAAATCCCCATAGAGATTTCATTCATATTGATGTTCTTAAATAATTTAATGAAATCA
>CAIXIP010000115.1 GCA_903919535.1 uncultured Bacteroidota bacterium
AAACAAAAGGAATTTTACACATATTTAAATTCATTTTAAGCAGTTAACTCTTTGAACTTCGCAATAGAAGCTCCTTTTTTATATTCATAAAAATAGAGTGTGTGAGTGTGCGGATAAAACAAATAATAATAAACCAAAATAAATAGAATTAGAACATTAAAATCAAAAATTACATTCAGTATGAAAACAAGAACTCGTCTTCAATACGTTTTTTATGTCACTTTATCTGCATTAGCAGTATGTACATCAGCTTGCAAAAACGAAAATAAATTTAAAACTGATGAAGAGAAAGAGCATCAATTAGCCTTAGAGCACAATATTAAAAGCATAAAGGAATTCAAGACTGCATTTTTAGGAGACGTTCCACAAAAAGAAATACGTTCACATGAAATATTTTTTAATGAGGATGGGAATAAAATAAAAGAGATGGATTACTCATCTGAAACCGACAAGGGGCTTACAATTACTTATGAATATGACAAAAAAGAAAACTTAATATCTTCAAAATGTTTAAATCCTGATAACAGCATTGTATTTAAAACAATGAGGAATTACTATGCAGATGGAAACAGAAAGGATCTTTATTTTTATCTTCCTGACGGGACATATAAATACAGAAACACAGCTGAATATGATGAAAAAGGAAACATGATAAATTTGAAATGGTTTTGGCCGACTGGTTTTAAAGCAGAAAATAAATATACTTATAATGATACCAAACCGATGGAAAATAGCGAATATAATCCTGAAGGAGTGTTTCTTTATAAGTGGGTATACAAGTACGACAAAAGGGATAATTTAATTGAAGCAATTCAATATTATCCGAATAATTCAATAAATAGCAAAATTGATTACGCATATAACACTAAAAACCAATTGATCAAACAAGACAATATTATTGGTGAATTTGTTCAGAACAGTTTAATTTTCGAATACAATAACAAAAACCTCTTATGCACTAAAACAGAATATTCTACATCCGGAATTATTTCTAGTAAAGTGAGATTTGAATACGAGTATTATTAGTCTAACACATCTAATGATAACATAAAAAAAAGGACATTAATCTCGAAAACCGTTAAACCCGTTATAAAAAAAACTATATTTGTACATTATTTTAAAAAAAACTAATCTAAAAATTATAATCATGAAAAAAATAATTACACTTTCTTTAGCTGGAGTTGCAGCTATTTCATTAATGTCATTTGGAGTTATGCATGCCTATTTTGTTGGAGGAACAGAATCACCGGCAGATGCTAATGGTATTGGTAATTCATCATGCTACGGATGCCATGGCGACTTTGCATACAATGCAGCGGGAGGGTCCTTAACTGTTGCAGCAAGCGGCAATTTGCTTACTTCTGGTTATGCATTAAGCACTGATTATACTTTCACTGTAACATTAACAAGATCCTTACAAACCACATTTGCACTAAATTTTCAAGCACTAAAAAACAGCGGATTAGCTGATGCTGGTGTATTAGCTCCTCTGAACGCTGCAACAGTGCTTTCGCCAGGAACAGTAACAACACTTAAAGGAGATGATGTTGGGAATTTAGGAACAGGTTCTTTTGTTTATACATTTAAATGGACTTCACCGGCAACAAATGTTGGTGCAATTGATTTTTATGCGTTAGGCAATGCTTGTGATGGTGACGGAGGAACTGGTGGAGATTATATTTATACTACAAATAAATTAAACATCACTTCTAGTGTTGGAGTTGCTGAAAAAGCTGCTTTAGATTTAAATGTATCAGTATTTCCTAATCCTGTAACAGAATCAGCTAACGTATCTTATGTTCTGAATTCAAATTCAAGCGTTTCTGCTAAATTGATCTCAATAAACGGACAAGTTGTTAGTACATTCTTTACAAACGAACAACAAACAGCTGGTAAACAAGATAAAAAATTAGCGATTGATCCTTCACTTGCTAAAGGAAATTATTTTGTAGTTATCAATGTAAATGGAAAAAATTCTTACAAGAAAATTGTTGTAGAATAATTTTTTAAAATATAAAAAAAGGCGTTCTGCAAAATTGCAGAACGCCTTTTTTATTTTGGTATGGGGCTATCCTTATTTCATTTGTTTTTAAAATTGCTTCATATCCAATTGCATTTATAAAACAGCTAAATGTGTGCTGTCAGTCTGAGTTTGTCGAAGACTGCGCGCAGAAACCCATTTGACTATACTATATTTAACTTTGGTGTAACTTCTCGATACTCTCCCTTCGGAAAAACTCGATTGACATGAAAGTCTTCAAATGGTATTGTGATTGAATAAAATGAACTGTCAGCTTGTATCTGTTCCCTTTTGAATAATGGATCAAGAAGGTATGAATAAACTCGATTAGCAGAAAAAAATATTTATTTTTTTTGCAATAGGAAATATCCAATAACAATTAAGACACCAATTGAAGCAACAACAAAGGTAACCTGAGGGTAAAAACTTACCCATAACAAACCTGCAATAGTGCTGGATAATAATGTAATTACACTCGCGCAGCTAGCATGAAAACCGATTGCCGTAGCGGTTTCAGAAGCAGGAACAATTTTTGAGATCCACGCTTTGGAAACACCTTCTGTTGCAGCCGCATAAACACCATAAACAAAAAACAACATATATAACATTAGTTCACTTTGCACAAAAACCATCCCTCCATATACTATTGCAAACATTATTAAACCTAAAATAAAAGTTGGTTTCATACCTATTTTATCTGCTAACAATCCCATTGGATAAGAAAATAGAGCATATATCAAATTATAAAACACATAAACGCCAATTATATTTAAATCACTAATGCCAATATATTTAGCCATTAGTAATAAAAAAATATCAGAGCTATTGAATATTGCGAACAATAACAATCCTACTACTAATTTTTTATATTCCCCTTGGGCAATTTTCCAATAATTGAAATAGGAAAAAAAATGTCCATTTTTTGTTTTTACTACAACTTCTTTTTCCTTTTCCTTAACAAAGAATAGTAGCGCAACGCCTAATATTCCCGGAATAAAAGCAAATAAGAAAAGAGGCTTATAATGTGCGGGGTAAAAATACAAAAACACTAATGCCAATAAAGGACCAATAGCAGCACCTAAAGTATCCATTGCGCGATGCAAACCAAAAACCTTCCCTTTGTTTTCTTTTGCGCACTCGTCAGACAGCATCGCATCGCGTGCACTTGTACGCATGCCTTTTCCCAAACGATCGGTGCTTCTTACAAATAGAACCCAAACAGGTTGAATAAACAAAGTCATTAATGGTTTGGAAATGCTGCTTAATAGATAACCTAATTTTACAAATGGCAAACGTTTACCGATATCATCAGAACGCTTTCCAAAATACCCTTTCGACATACCAACAATAGCTTCAGCAATTCCTTCTAAAATACCAATCCATAAAGCAGTAAAACCAATTGTTTTTAAATAGATAGGAATGACAGGGTATAACATTTCACTTGCTACATCGGTAAGTAAACTTACAAACGAAAGCACCCAGATGGTACGCGTGAAAATTTTTTGTTTGGTCATTATGTCACAAATATAAGAATTGACAGCAGGATTTCTTTTCTTTTTCCTTGAATGAAAAAGAAAGAAAAAATCAAGAACAAACGATCTCTCCACACCGACAACTCGACATCGAGTTTATTCAATCCTTTCGCGCCTTTTCAAAAATGAAATTACGGTTAGCTTAAATTAATTTTCGTGATTTTATTTTTATTGCTTTATGCCCAGAAAGTTTTTTTTAAAATTTTATTTCACCAAAAATGAAATTGGTTTTCCGGTACAACCATTAGGGAATTGAATATTTAACATCATAGCCAATGTGGCTGCAACATCTGTTATAAAAACCTGTTCAGAAGAGCTACCGTGCTGAATATTCCAACCATAAAACAATAGTGGAACATGTGTATCATAACTGTATGGAGAACCATGTGTGGTTCCATAGTGAGGAAAATCTACCCACGCAGGTTGATAATTGATCAATACATCACCTGAACGTTTCGGATTAAACCCTTTTTGCATCAAATAACGAGACCCTTCTGTAAATTGAGAATTATTAAGCGTTTCAGCAGTAAGCACTTCTGAAACATTAGGCATGTTTTGCATAAATGCTGCCGTAATTTCCTGAACTTGATGCAAGCTTAATTTTTTATCTTCAATTGCTTTATGATTTAAAAAAACTTGTTGATTTGAGAAAGAAAGTACTAAGGTATCACCATAATATTTCAATAAATATTTTTTCAATGTATCAACCATCTTTGTTTCATCCACATAACCAGCAGGAACTTTTAAGTCCATCAGATAAGCTGGAACCTGAGGAGCGGCATGGTCAGCTGTTAAAAAAACAAGTACATTATTTTTTCCGATTTGTGTGTCCAAAAACTTCAAGAATTCACCAAGATCCTTATCTAATCGAATATAATCATCCTCTTGCTCAACAGAATTAGGGCCGTATGCGTGACCAATATAATCAGGAGAAGAAAATGACACAGCCAAAAAATCAGTAGCTGTTGACTTTCCCATATTTTCACTTTTAATTGTTTCTATGGCAAAATCTTTTGTAAGCGAATTCCCAAAAGGTGTGCTACGAATCATGTTTAACCCACCATTCGTTTTTATTAATTCAGGCAAATTATGAGGAAAAACGGGACGAGTTTCTCCTTTAGCAATAAATTCATAATTATT
This sequence comes from uncultured Bacteroidota bacterium, assembly GCA_903919535.1. Taxonomy (GTDB): domain Bacteria; phylum Bacteroidota; class Bacteroidia; order 2-12-FULL-35-15; family 2-12-FULL-35-15; genus 2-12-FULL-35-15. Next base: position 4,693 of record CAIXIP010000115.1, read on the forward strand.
ATCATCAGAAACACTCTCAGTATATTGTTCAATTGGTAAAAGTGTATTCCATGGCTGACTCATATATTTTTTAGCTAATTCTTTTTTATTAAAGTCTTGCACCCATTGAGGTAAATCCTTCATGTAATAAGTACTCGTAATAAAACCGCCAACGCTTCCATCGTACCAATAAGCTGCATTTGCAGTGTGACCGGCAGGAAGAATAGCGCTTCTGTCTTTTAATGCAACGCCAATTACTTTTGATTTCATAGATGATGAAATTCGTAATTCATCAGTAATAGTTGTTGTAAGCATGTTTACAGGAGAACGTTTTCCCTCTGGAGCAGTTGTGCCTACTCCGGTTACATTATCATCCTGTACACAATAACTATTTTTCCCTTTTCCTTTATCATACCAATCATTAGCAATAATACCATGAACAGCAGGAGTAGTTCCTGTATAAACAGAAGCATGCCCCGGACCAGTATAAGTAGGGACATAATTAAAATTTGTATTCCTACAAAAAAAGCCATCGTTCACCAAACGTTTGAACCCATCATTTCCATATTTATCCCAATAACGATAAATATAATCGTAACGCATTTGATCAATAACAATTCCTACTACTAATTTCGGCTTTGAATTTCCATTTGCTGGAGCAGTTGCTTTTGCTGGAGTTTGTGAATGAGTTAAAGAAACAAATAGAACTAGAAAAAGAGTGGCAATTATTTTTTTCATGATGTATTTTTATTTTGAATATAAAAAAATGCTGATTGAGTTTGGTGTGTCAGTTAACTAAAATTCCTTTTCACTTTCAATACCAAAAAGCTTTCCTGTTTTCCACAATTTAATTTCTTGCTTCAACGGTTTGCTATTTCTTTTAGTTAAATCAACAGGATCCAAATCATTCAAATCTGGCTTACCAGCGTTTACCCATGCTGTGTACCAAAAATTAGCTGCATCAGAAATTGATTTTCGCATTTGTTTTTCTACCATTCCATTTAATGACGCATTTAATAGTTTTGCATACTCATCCGAATAAATAGCTTGTCCAAATTTTGATTTAGTTACTTTTCCATCGGCACCTGTTTTGAAAATTTTATCTTCTGTAAACTTCTGTCTTAATTCGCGATCTCGTGCTAATACAGTATCTACAAGTTTGTGTGTAGAAAAAACAATATTCCATGTTTCTATTTGAACATTGTCAATGTATTTTGCATCACCTGTGTAATAATTAAAATCTTTTCCGAATATTTCCGGCAAACGTGATTCCCACAATGAATGAATCCCTTTTTGGTTGGTCAGCTGTCCGTCATAGTTAGCAGAAATATGTAATGGCATATTCGCATCACCTAAATAATGACCAAGATCAGCAGCAATAAAAAGTATTTCTGTTTTCTTTTTTTCTTTAAAGGCTTTGGTCAGTTTCTCCATTAGATCCTGAATATACCAAGGTAAAATACCATTGTCTTTCAAAAACTTTTCATCGTACCTACCTTTTGCTTCCGTCATTGTTTTAGGCAAACTATCCGGTGAACCGAAATTTTCAAAATCAAAAAAGTGACGAGGATTTTCTGCTTTATCATTCAAGGTGTATTTACGCAAATCAGGAACTGTAGATTCTTGTGTGATGAAATCAATATGATTATAAAAGAATGTTTGAAGTGGAGCAGGCAATGCAAATACAGCAGCTCTATCGATATGTTCATGACCAAATGAACCCCATGATATTAGCATTGGGCTGATTCCGATAAAACAAATAAAAATTAGTACTGATGTTAGTTTAAGTCTTTTTTTCATGTGGAGATGTTATTAGTTAAGCTTGTTTAGTTAAAAAGTATATAAGTGCAATACAAACAGTAACACTTATCAAAATATTTGCAATTGCATAGAGTAAATTTCCGGAACGCATCAATTCAACTGTTTCATAACTGAAAGTAGAAAAAGTGCTAAATCCTCCGCAAAAGCCAATCAATATCAACATCCTTAAACTTGGATTCGAGATAAGCTTATCGCTAAATAGCATTAAAGTTAATGCAAGAACCAAGCAAGAAAAAATGTTTGATAAAAGTGTAGCCAATGGAAAAACAGATTTAAAATTTGCTTGTACGAAAGCAGCAATACCAAATCTTGCAAGACTTCCCAAACCACCACCCAAAAATACCAATAGCAGATTATTCATTTATTAAATTCATGTTAATTTTTGCTACACAAAGATAAAATTTATTTATACTAAAGGTGTTTTATTTATGAGCCAGTTTCGCTACTTTGTAATAAAGGTAAGTGTCACATTGGTAATTTTAGAAAAGCCTATTTCTTTAGGGTTATCGCCTCCGTTTTTGAATCCAACGATTCGCTTTATAGCATAAGTATGACGATCCTGCACCAATGATTGCACCTGCTAACACATCGCTTGGATAATGAACGCCAAGATCCATTCGCGAATAACCAACAGAGCATGCCCAAAGAAAAGATGGTGCAACAACATACCATTTCGGAAATGCAATACTAAGTGAAGTTGCTGTGGCAAAAGCATCAGAAGTATGCCCCGAAGGGAAAGAAGGGCTTCCTGCATGCATGGAACCTTCTATAACTGGATATGTTACAAATGGGCGTGGGCGATTAATCGAAAACTTTAGTACAGTTGTAATCCCGGCAGATACTAACAAAGATGCACCAATGTACATCCCCTTATTTTTTAAAGTGCTATCGTGTTTAATGAATCCTGCACACAAAACTCCAACAGGGATTCCAATACTTACAGGTGTGATTGAATTAGAGATCGTTCTATAAGTTTCATCGAGATTTTTATTGCGATTTAGATTAATTTTTTTCAAAATATTAATATCAACATTTTGAGAAAACAATGACGAGAAGAAAATAAGAAAAAAGGAAATCAAGAAAAAATACTTCATTGCATCTTTTGAATTTTATTATCGAAGAAAAAATAAAGTTTGTAAACTGCAACTCCAATCCCCATTCCTACTATTGCACCAACAGCAACATCAGCAGGATAATGCACTCCATTGTAAATTCGGCTATAGGAAACCAGGGCTGCCCATATGAAAACAAAAGTTCCAAAATATTTTATTTTATTTTTGAAAAACAAGCCTAAAAACATCGCTAAAGCAAATGTATTTGCAGCATGAGACGAAATGAAACCATACGTTCCGCCACAAACAGCATTCAAATGAATTTGTGATTGCAGAAGTAAATTATGGCAAGGGCGATAACGTAGAAAAATATTTTTAAAAGCATGAACAGATATTTGATCACTTAATAAAATTAGAAGAGTTGCAGCAAGAAGAACCAACCACATTCGTTTTCCAACCTGCTTGTAAACTAAATAAAAGAAAAATAAATAGAGTGGAATCCAAATGTATTTGTCACTCAACCAAAACATTAAATTATCAAAAAACACATTGTGCTTACTGTTAAGAAACAGGAAGAGCTGTGTATCGTAATCTTTGATGAGTTCAATTACATTCATTTTATTGAATAAAAAAACAAAGCTTTATTTAATAATCAAACCCATTATCAGAACTGTTCAATTGCTTCCACAACTCATCTTTCAGCTCGGTTAATCCTTTTCCTGATTGGGATGAAAAATAAAGCACAGGAACTGTTTTCTTTTCTTTGAAACGTTTATTTATGTCCTTTTTCAATTCTGCTAATAATTCATCATCCAAAAGATCGCATTTTGAAATTGCTAAAATTCTCTTTTTATGAAGTAGTTCAGGATTAAATTGATCCAATTCGTTCAACAATATTTTATATTCTTTAATAATATCATCTGCATCAGCTGGCACCAAAAATAACAATGTAGAATTACGTTCGATATGACGTAAAAAACGTAAGCCAATTCCTTTTCCTTCGCTAGCACCTTCAATAATTCCAGGAATATCAGCCATTACAAATGATTTGTAATCACGATATTTTATGATACCTAAATTTGGAACAAGTGTAGTAAAGGGGTAGTTAGCAATTTCTGGCTTAGCAGCTGAAACAACTGATAACAAAGTAGATTTGCCGGCATTCGGGAATCCAACCAATCCAACATCCGCTAATACTTTTAATTCAAGAATTTTCCATTCATCACGTCCATCACCACCGGGCTGCGCATAACGAGGTGTTTGGTTAGTAGAAGATTTAAAATGATCATTCCCTAAGCCTCCTCTTCCACCTGGCACAACAATTATTTCTTGTCCTTCTTCAGTTATCTCCCCTTCAATCTCACCTGTTTCAGCGTCTTTGATTATTGTTCCCAAAGGCACATCCAAAATTTCATCTTTCCCCTCAGCACCTGTCAAACGAGCACTTCCTCCTTTTTCACCTGCTTCGGCAATAATATGTTTACGATATTTTAGATGGATAAGCGTCCAAAACTGTTTGTTGCCTCGCACAATAATATGCCCTCCTCTACCTCCATCACCACCATCAGGACCGCCTTTAGCAGTAAGTTTGCTGCGATGCAAATGCACAGAGCCTGCACCGCCCTTACCGGAACGACAACATATTTTTACATAATCAACAAAATTCGAATCCATATCACACGTATTACATTATATCAAAATGATATAATTATTTTTTCTTCTTTTTAGCAACAACTTTCTTTGTTGATTTTTTAACAGCCTTTGCTTGAATCGGTTTTACAACCTTTTTTGCAAGCTTCTTAACAATTTTTTTTGTTGCTTTTTTTACAGACGTTTTCTTAACAGGAGCTTTTTTTGCAACTTTTTTAATAACTTTCTTAACTACCTTTTTCAAAACTGCCTTTTTCACTATCTTCTTTACAATCCTTTTGTCTGCCTTTTTCACAACTTTTTTTACAGTTTTCTTAGCAACTTTTTTTACTGCCTTTTTTACAGGCGCTTTTTTTGCTACTATCTTTTTAGAAGCTACTTTTTTCTTTGCTGGCTTTTTTAAACCAAGTTTAATATCGATTGCATCACAAAGTGAATTAAAAATCTCTTCTATTAAACCTAAGCCTTTAACGCCTATATATTTCTTTTGTGCAGAATAATAATTTTTTACAGGAGCTGTTTCATTGTTATATACATCAATTCTTTTTTGGATAACCTGAGGGTTTTGGTCGTCAGGTCTGCCACTTTCTTTTCCACGCAATAACAAACGTTTTTTTAATTCATCTTCCTTTACTTCAAGAGCAAGCATCATGGTAATAGATGTCCCTTTTGATTTTAATAAATTATCCAAGGCCTCTGCTTGTGCAGTTGTGCGAGGAAATCCATCAAAAATAAATCCTTTTGCATTCGGACTTTTATTTACTTCCTGCTCTAACATGCTAATTGTAACTTGGTCGGGCACCAATTGGCCACTGTCCATGAAACTTTTTGCAAGTTGCCCCAAAGCTGTTTCACCTTTTATATTTTTACGGAAAATATCTCCCGTTGAAAGGTGAACTAACTTATATTTCAAAATTAACTTTTCTGATTGGGTTCCCTTTCCAGCACCGGGAGGTCCGAATAAAATAATGTTTAACATATTTGTAGCTTTTGAAGTTTTTATATTATTTGTTGTGAATTTTATTTACATAATTTTTAAAGCAACGATGTTGCAGCAAATTTTAATTCGACTTCACATAAATATCAGCAAGGTTTCTACCTAGTCCATTGTAATCTAACCCATAACCGACTAAAAAATCATTGGGTACTTTAATTGCAACATAGTCAACTGGGAATGTTTTAGTATATGCCAAGGGCTTAAACAAAAGAGTTGCAATTTTAACATCTGCAGCACCCATATTTTTCAATTCATTCCATACGTTTTCAATCGTATTCCCGGTATCTACAATATCCTCTACAATAACTATTGTGCGGCCTTTAATATCTTCATTCAATCCTATCAATCCTTTAATTTTTCCGGTAGATGACGTTCCCTCATAGGATGCCATTTTTACAAAAGAAATTTCACAATCGATATTTACCTTTTTCAAAAGATCAGAGGCGAACATAAAAGAGCCATTCAGAACTGCCAGAAACAAAGGTTTTTTTCCTTTCAGGTCGTTATTTATTTTTGTGGCAACTTCCGAAACTGCCTTTTCGATCTCTGTTGAAGTAATTTTTATTTCAAAAGTTAAATCGTGAATTTTAATGCTGTTCATATAGCTAAATTTGAAGATGCAAAATTACGCAAAATACGGCTATAAAAAACACCATATTTTATTTTAAAAACATTGATAAAAAAAGGTATTTTTACCCTTCAGTTTAATCATAAAAACAAAAGCTATGACTCCTAAAGTGAGCATTATAATGGGTAGTACATCCGATATGCCTATCATGCAAGAAGCTGCAAAAATTCTAAATGAATTCAAGATTCCTTTTGAAATTAACGCATTGAGCGCACATCGTGTGCCTGAGCAAGTTGCCGAATTCGCAAAAAATGCCCATTTAAAAGGCATTCGGGTGATTATTGCCGGTGCAGGCGGGGCGGCACATTTACCTGGTGTAGTTGCTGCATTTACTCCTGTTCCTGTAATTGGTGTGCCTTGTCGTTCATCCATTTCCATTGACGGTTGGGATTCTGTACTTTCCATTTTACAAATGCCTCCGGGTATTCCTGTTGCCACTGTTGCACTTGACGGTGGACAAAATGCCGGTATATTAGCGGTTCAGATCTTGGCTGCCGGAGATGATGAACTTTTGAAAAAAGTGATTGATTTTAAAGAAAATCTGAAAAATAAAATTTTAAAAGCAAACCAGGAATTATCGGCTGTAAAGTTCGAATACAAAACAAACTAGGCTTTTGCGAATTCCAAATAAAATTTAAATGAAAATAATCTACTCCATTATTCTGTTTATTTGTCTTTCAATTTCTGCAAAAGCAGGCAACGAAAACTTTCCGGTAGGTGCACGATCCTCTGCAATGGGTAACGCATCTGTTTCTTTAAGCGATGTATGGAGTGCACAACATAACCAAGCAGGATTAGGCTTTTTACACAGTCCGTCTGCTGGAGTATATTACGAAAACCGCTTTATGCTTAAAGAATTGAGCGTAAAAGGTGGCGTTTTGGCAATACCGGTAAAGGGGGGGGCATTTGGCTTATGTATTAGCAACTTTGGTTATTCGCTATACAGTGAAAACAAATACAGCCTATCCTTCGCAAAAGCTTTTGGAGATAAATTTTCGATGGGAATTGCAATGGATTATCTAACGACAAAAATATCCGAAGGTTATGGAAAAAAAGGAGTATTTGCTGCAGAAATTGGCTTACAAGCAAAACCTATAAAGGGCTTAAACATTGGAGCACATGTATATAATCCAACCCGAACAAAACTTTTAACATATAACAATGAGCGTATTCCTACAATAATTCGATTGGGTGCTGATTACACTTTTTCTGAAAAGGTAACAATAGCTTTAGAATCTGAAAAAGATATTGCACAAAAAGCAATTTTTAAAGCAGGTATTGAGTACCGAGCGGTAAAAGAATTTTACTTACGAGCCGGAATTTCAACTAATCCAACATTAAGTTCGTTTGGATTTGGAATAAATCTTAAAAACTTTAAGCTTGATCTTTCTGCAAATTATCATCAAACACTTGGATTTAGCCCTCAATTAGGCTTGACCTACAATTTCAACAAAGCAGAGAAAACCGAAAATAAAAAAACAACAAATTAACATTGGGAACGATCAATAAATATTATTTCAATATTTTTTCAATCGCATTTTTGTTGCTGTTGCTAAGTGCTTTTTCATTAAAAGCGCAAGATACTATTCCCGCAAAAATAGATGATACCGAAATACAACAGCAATTAGAAAATATAGCCGAAAGCACCGAAAACGAAGAAGCGGATTATTCTGAACTTGTAGATGGCCTGCTATTTTTAAAACAACACCCAATCAATCTAAACCGCACTAATAAAGAAGAGCTACAACAAATCCATTTATTGAATGATATTCAAATCAATAACTTACTTACCCATATTGAAAAAGATGGCAACCTTATTTCGATTTATGAAATACAAGGCATCGATGGGTTTGACCTACAAGCAATCCAGAAAATTTTACCATACATTTATGTAACAGATAATTTCACCTCAGCCCATTTCAATATAAAAGAAATGTTCCGCAGCGGGCAACACACTGTTATTCTTCGTTACGGACAAACCATCGAAAAACAAACCGGATTTTCTCCTATTGATAGCGCGGAATTATTTAACAGTGCGAATTCCCGATATATTGGTAGTCCGCAAAAAATATATGCACGTTATCGCTTTACCTATGGAACCAATGTTAGTTGGGGAATAACGGGTGAAAAAGATCAGGGCGAATTATTTTTCAAGAACAAACAAAAATTTAAGTACGATTGGTATGAACGATCATTAAATGGAAACCAACATTCTGGTTTTGATTTTTACTCCGCACATTTTTTTATAAAAAATATTCGTTTTGTTAAAGCTCTGGCAATTGGCGATTTTCAAGCAACTTTCGGACAAGGCTTAACATGTTGGAGCGGAATGTCATTCGGAAAAAGTACTGATATCATGAGTACAAAAAAGTCGGCTGCAGGATTAAAACCTTATGCATCTGTTGATGAGAACAGATTTTTGCGAGGTGCAGCAACAACAATTGGGTTTAAAAAAATGGAAGCTACTGCATTTTTTTCAAGAAAACATGTTGATGCAAATGTTACTGATACTTTACCTGATGGAGAAATTGCAGCCATATCATCCTTACAGGAAACGGGTTATCATACCACACCAAGCGAAATTGCCGACAAACATTCTATTGCACAAACTATTTTTGGAGGAAATGTATCCTACAAAGGGCGCAGATTATCTATGGGATTGACTGCTGTTGAATATCAACTCGACAAAGATTTTAATCGCGCATTATCTTATTACAATCAATTTGAATTTTCATCAAAACGAAATTTTAATGTTGGTATGGATTATAATTTCATCTTTCATAATTTCAATTTCTTTGGCGAAGAAGCAATTAGCCAAAGTAAAGGAAAAGCCTTTGTTAATGGAGTTTTGGTGAGCCTTGACCCTCGTGTATCATTAACTATTTTACATCGTTATTACGATCGCAATTATCAAAATTTGCTAAGTAATGGATTTGCCGAAAGCACTACTGCAGCAAATGAAAAAGGAACATTTATCGGCTTGGTTGCTAAACCAACAAACACCTTAACACTTACAACTTATTACGATCATTTTGAATTCCCTTGGTTAAAATATCAGGTAAATGCACCATCAAAGGGAAATGATTTTGTTGCACAATTAAATTATACGCCCACAAAAAAAGTGGATATGTATTTTAAGATTCGTGAACGTAATAAAGAAAAAAACACAAGCAATGCTGATGCTCTTATTGATTATGTTGTTCCTTTGAAACAAACCACGTATCGATTTAATGTAGCATTTAGCATTTTACCTTCTGTGAAATTAAAAAGCAGAGTTGAATTTATTGATTATAAACTCGACAATAATAAAACCGAATCGGGATATTTAATTTACCAAGATTTTACATACTCAAAAATGGGGAAACCACTTTCGATAACCTTACGTTATGCCTTGTTTCAAACTGATAGTTATAATGCACGTATTTATGCTTATGAAAATGATATGCCCGGCTCCTACTCTATTCCTGCTTATTATTACCGAGGTTCTCGTTTTTATATTATGCTGGATTATAATATCACACGAAAAATTGAATTATGGGTGCGCTACTCACAAACTTTCTATGATAATAAAAATGTAATTAGCCAAGGTTCACTCACCGAAATAAATGGCAATACAAAATCTGAGATTAAAGCGCAGGTTGTTTTTAAATTTTAGGTTTCATTTCAAAAACATTCTACAATCAATTGCAATATTGACCGCACTTATAGTATTTGATCATTGCTTACAGATGAAGGTACTGGCAAATGTTCGGAAACAATTACACAGCTGTGAAAAACATTTATATCCCGCAGTTGTTTTAGGTGAGTTATGCTCAGTTATTTTTTACAACTCCTGTCCTTCCGTCTCTGTATTGCCGCATGTCTTATATCTGCAACTTTGTTTTTAGATTCTATTGTCAAAGCTTTCGAAATAATTTGAAGCGTTTGAATTGCTGTGTTATAATTTTGGAAGTCGTTTAGTTCTCTTCTAAATCCAGATTTATTGACAAAAACAATGTCGTAAGTTTTTGTTTCATAAGTCCTTTGTCCGCCTCGACTCATCATTGTTTGTGATTCATTTGTTTGGCTTAGTTCGACTTTTATATAATTTGCAGTTATAACCCATATTCCGAAACGGAAGGAAAATAATTCGTAAAACTTTCTAACTCTTTTTTTATTCGCATCAATTTCAATCCCTGTTCTTAATAAAAGCAAAGAGATTCCAAAAACCAATATAGAAGTTGCAACAAAAATATTAGCAAAGAAACTGACTCCCCCAATAATGATTAGAAGAACTCCAGGTATGAAATATTCGAATGTAAATCCTAATTGAACGAATGTTCTCGTTTCCATATAATTGGGCATAAAGACAAACGAAGCTAAAAAAGGTGCGGAATTACTTACACTCTCTTGTCTTGCAGCACAAATATAAATTAAAAGCCTAACTGTGAATGGCAAATGTTTAGAAATAAATTTATGCCGCTGTGAAAAATATTTGCGACTTGCACAAACTCCACATTTATTTTTGTTGATGTTAGTGGCAGCCAACCTTTCTATTCGAATACAAAACCGTCAGCAAGCAAATAAACATAAAAACCTCTGCGAGACTGTCCACAAGTAAAAAAGACGATTTTCTCAGTTTAGTATGTTAACGCTACTAATGTAGTATTATTTTCTTGTTCAGAATGTTTTTCTTGTCGTCAATGATTTGCAAAAAGTAAACACCTGTCTGCATTTCAGCTTTTTCAATAATAAATTGTTTTCCAGAAAAGTTTTGTGATTTAATTTCTTTTCCTAATATGTCTGTTACTTTAATTGTAGTATTTTTCTGTTCGTTACTAAAACTAACGGTCGTTGAATTAGTAAATGGATTTGGATAAATGTTTATAATATTGTCTGATTGATTGAGTAAGGAAATTCCTGAAGTTAAAAGATTAACCCAATAATAATTGGCAATAACGCTTCCCCTCCCTGTTGCGCACTGGTCGCTAATTAACGTAAAATTTAGTGTGTCATTCTGAATTGAAAAAGTGTATTTTCCTGTGTCTGCTGAGCAGGTTGTTGGTGGTATATCAAAGATTGTGAAATTACTGCCGTTTTCCCAATATTCTGAAATATGAGTGTAAGTGATATTATCAAAACTTCGGAACACTGTGTCATTCCCAAATTTAAAATATGCAAAGACGGTGCTTGGAGTATGATAAACAGTCCAAGTTGTATTAGGAAGTGATTGAGCGAAAATGTTTAAGTAATTCATTGCAATGATTATTAATATCAAAGAGATTTTCTTTTTCATTCTGTTTTTTGCGTGGTCGCCACATTTGTCTATTTATTATCTGTTTCCTTAAGAGGGTTTTGCCGATTCAAATAGTAACGTCTTAAATATGCATTTATTGTCGGCTTAAAAACATTATAAAAGATGAACTTGCAATCTCTTGTCGTGTTTTGTCTGTTTACGTATCTGTCTGCGAGTTAAAATATTTTTTAAAAAATTGAAACGAAAAATTGTCTTTCGTGCACGTTTATTTTTAAAAATTTGGTTGCCACTAACATGTATATTAACGAAATTGCGTTTATATACTTATTAGAAACAAATGTAGTCCATTTTAATATACAATAAAGTGGCATTACTGCATTTGAATTTTGTATACTTGGCAGATATGATTCAAACGTGAATACTTGAAATGAAGCAAAGAGTTTCTCCCACAAAAAAAAGCTTCGATCTCTCGAAGCTTTTAAATAAATTAAATATCCTTACTACTTTACCTTAATATCTGCACAAATCCATACAGCGGTTTTTTGAGTTTGGGACCATCCAAAACAAAATAATATACTCCATCAGGATGATTTCCACCCGTCCAGTTATTTTGATAATTGGTGCTTTCGTAAACTTTAATTCCCCAGCGGTTATATACTTTTAAAGTTGAGCTTGGATAATATTCTAAATTTTTTAAATAGAAGAATTGATTCAATCCATCAGCTCCAGCATTGTTTGGTGTAAACACATTTGGAACCTGAATTTCAGAAACGATTTCATAATTTTTTCTGATTGTATCCCAACATCCATCACTACTTTGAACAGCCAATGTTATTGTATAAATTCCATTGTCACCATATTGATGAATTGGATTTTGTGAATTGGGATGACTTCCGGATGCATCACCAAAATCCCAATACCAAGTTGTAATCGAGCCACCGCTAACAGTTGAAATATCATTAAAATTAACAGGAGCACCTAAGTTTGTGGAGCCTGGAGGATTTGTTGTAAAATTGGCACTTGGGCCGTTATTGGCTGTTACAGTAACCGTATCAGCAGCGTGACAACCATTTGAATAATTTACTGTTACATTATAGGCGCCACTGGAATAAACATAATCAGATTGTGTGGTAGCCGCTGTAGACCATGCATAATTTGCTCCTGATAAAATCGTAGGATTTGCTGTTAACAAAATACTGTCACCAGGGCAAAAAGGTTGAACACCTAAAATTGTAACTGCAGGACTTGCGTTAACAACAGTTATTGATGGAGAGGTTCCCACGCAACCATTTGTATCTGTTACAGTAACAGTAAATGAACCACTTACCGTTGATACAGAATCATTGGTGCTGCTGTTTGACCAAACAAAATTGGTGTATATCGATGCTGAATCTACATAAAGTATTGTAGGGTTTGAGCTACATGTAAATAGATTACCGATAATTACCGGTGTTGGATTTGGATGTTCAATTACATTTACAAAATTTGTTTTTGAACAACCGCTCTTTTTTGAAGTTACCCAATATTGTCCTGTTGAATTTGCCGAAATAGATGTTGTTGAAACACCTGTACTCCAATAATAGGAATCGTAATTAGTTGGTGTTACACTAAGTGTAGTGCTGCCTCCATTACAAAACTCGAGGTTACCTGTAATAAGAGGGTTAAAGCTTGCTAAACCAAGAGTATCAACATATATATTTAAATTAATGATTGTAACCCCTACCGGTGAACCATCATCAGTAGCAGTAAAAGTAATAACATGGTTTCCGGCATTTGCCAAACCAGAAATAATTTGAACCTGTGCATTTGCAGAGTTTCCAGAAGTATTAGAAATCACACTTGCTCCCGGCATCCCATTCAAATTTACAGAAACTGTTGTTGTTTGACCAATTTCCGGAGCAAGGAACAAACCATTTAAAATGAGTGTATCACCCAAACCACAAATACGAAGTGTATCGCAATTATTTAAACCATTTGCAATTGGTGCAATATTAGTACTGTTGCATGAATTAAAATAAAAAGTTTGATTATCCAACCAACTTACACCATCATTTGCACCGTAGCCACCATCATAAGCTACACCAGCCTGATCAAAACGACCAAGTTGAATATAATTATTTCCAGGTGAACCTTGATTAACACCTACAGTAGCCGGGGTGCCACCAAAACCATTTGTTCCTTGTGATGCATCACCAGTTGTCCATTGCATATCACCATAACAAAAAGCAATATTATTACCATTTGGAATAATTGGATCTGTACCATTTGAAATGATCAATTGAAACGTATTCAATTTATCAGCATAAGAGTTATAATATCCTACATTTTGCCATTTTACAATCATATATGTTGGAGTGATCTTATAATAAACCAAACCACTGGCAGTATTCCGAGTATCAACATCACCCCAAAAAGGAGCTACCATTATAAATGTTGGATCAGGAAAAGGATTTGAAGAAAAAGTAGAGTAACCACTTCCAAAAGATACATTTCCATTATTATTTATATACAATTGGGTATAATTGGTACCGTATAAACAAAAGTTGAATGGAATTGTTTTTACAGAAGTTGAAGCATCATCATTTCTGTAATCAGGAGCTGTATACCCTGAAAACTCAGCAACATTGAATGTTCCATCTATGGGAACAATACAGCTGCAAGTGGATGAATTAACTCCTTTGTAACCCATTTTTTTAAGATGCTCAGGAGTAACTTTCACTGGTTCAGTGTTAATTGAGCCAGTCTTTTGCTCATTGTTTATTATTACATATTCCACCCCTTGCTTTAATGCACCTTTTGCTTTCATCTCTGCATAAACCTCTTTAGGCAAAAGCATTTTGGATTGGGAGAATGTTGGTAAAATGATTGTTCCAAATAACGCGAATAGTAAAAAGTATTTTTTCATCTTTAAAATATAATTCTAATTAATTTTTGAATTCGTAAATATAAAACTTTGTTTATAATAATGCTACGTTATAGAGGATGATTTTTTAGGGTTTGAGGTTGCATGTATTCCCTCCAAAAATTGATTATAATTAAAATAATCGCAATCAAACTCGTTGATTTCATTATTCATCTATCTTTGCGCCCCTATGAAAAGTCTTTTGACAGCAGAATATCTTACAAGCTACAGGAAAACATTTTTTCTCGCTTATCCTGTTGTTCTAAGTCAGCTCGGGCATATCATGGTTGGTGTGGTTGATACCGCCATGGTTGGTCAAATAGGTTCAATTCCTCAAGCAGCCGTTGCACTTGCTAACAGTCTTTACATTTTAGTCTTAGTATTCGGTCTGGGTGTTTCATATGGTGTTACACCATTAGTAGCTGCTGCCGACAGCTCAAAAAACCACTCTGAGAATGCAGCTTTATTAAAACATGGCATTATTATCAATACGGCAATGGGAATACTTTTATTTCTCCTTCTGGTAATGATATCTCCTGTTTTGAATTATTTCAATCAAAAGCAAGAAGTGGTTGATCTGGCAATTCCCTTTTTAAACGTAATGACATTAGGAATGATCCCTCTTTGTATTTTTTCGGGATTTAAACAATTTACTGAAGGGCTTTCCTTTACCCGTATTGCGATGCTCATTACTGTTGGTTCAAACTTATTAAATATTGTACTTAATTATGTAATGATATTTGGCCATTGGGGATTTCCGGCAATGGGATTAATGGGATCATGCTGGGCAAGTTTCATTTCACGGGTGGCGATGGCGTTGGCAATGTTTGCTTACGTATACTACAATAAACACTTTAAAGTGTATTGGAAAGATTTTAATTTTAAAAACATTTCAAAAGAATTGACAAAAAAAATTCTTGCATTAGGTATTCCATCAGGATTACAATGGGTGTTTGAAGTAGGAGCATTTAGCTTTGCTGTAATCATGATTGGATGGATTAGTCCGACAGCACAAGCAGCGCATCAGGTAGCACTAAGCTTAGCTGCCACAACATATATGATGGCAAGTGGATTATCTGCTGCAGCATCTGTGCGTGTTGGAAATCAGTTGGGATTAAAAAACAGGGAAGGAATCCGTACAGCAGGGTTTAGTGCCGTGGTTATGGCTTTGATGTTTATGGGGCTTATGGCAATTTGTTTTATTTTATTTCGCGATACGCTACCAACGTTTTTCAGCAGTGAGCCTCAGGTAATTTCCATCTCTGCATCATTACTAATAATTGCTGCTTTTTTTCAACTAAGTGATGGCACACAAGTAGTTTGTTTAGGAGCCTTGCGAGGCATGAAAGATGTAACAATTCCCACTGTAATTACTCTTATAGCTTATTGGGTTATTGGCCTACCAATGAGTTATATCTTTGCTTTCAAACTTAATTTTGGAGTGCAAGGAGTTTGGTATGGCTTATCACTAGGATTAACTACGGCTGCTATACTTCTTTTTTTAAGGTTTAATTATGTAAGTAAACGGATTTGAAGTATGAATTCTTGAAGCCTTTAATTTACATAAAAAAATCCGTAGTGATAATAGTGTAATTAAATTTCTTCCACTACAAATCCAACAGATTTCAGATCATTCCAAAAATTTGGATATGATTTTTTTACAACCTCGGGGTCTTCTATCAACACTGAATCGGTATACATAGCCAATGTTGCAAAGGCCATCGCCATGCGATGATCTTCGTAAGTTTGTATCGGCAAATCGGATTTACAAAAAGAGCTTGGGTCAATTTTAACGGAGTTATCATTTAAAATTTCCACAACAACTCCAAATTTATACAATTCATTTTTTAATGCTTGTATCCGGTCCGTTTCTTTTATTCGCAAAGTGTGCAAGCCATTAAAAAATGCCGGCACTTTTAGGGCACCTGCTACAACAGCAATAGTTTGGGCTAGATCAGGACAATCAGAAAAATCAAAACCAAAATGTTCATCTCGCACATTTGTTTTTGTTAAATGTATCCCTTCATCCGTAAATTTTGTTTTTACTCCGAAAAATGGAAAAATATTTTCCACTATCGAATCGCCTTGCATACTTGGATTTCTTAACCCTTTTATAGAAAAATCAACTTCCTTTGACAAGGCAGCAAGAGCATACCAGTAGGAGGCAGCACTCCAGTCCCCTTCAACTTGATATTCATAATCTTGTTCACTTTTTCGATGATAAGATTGTTTACTCACTGAAACATAACAGTCGTGCCACATGCCATAAACACGAAACTCTTCCATCATATTCAGAGTCATGTTAATGTATGGTCGCGATGTAACATCGCCTTTGAATTTTATTACCAACCCATTTTGTAATTCAGGAGCAATTAATAATAAAGCAGAAATGAATTGACTACTTACATTTCCATCCATTTCAATTTCACCACCTTTTAAAGATCTACCCGTAATTTTTAAAGGCGGATACCCTTCTTCCTCCATATACTCAATGTTTGCACCCAGTTGGCGTAAAGCATTCACCAAAATTCCAATCGGGCGTTTTTTCATTCTATCCGAACCGGTCAAAATATGGGTACCTAATTTTGTAGAAAAATAGGCTGTCAAAAAACGCATAGTTGTTCCTGCTGCTCCTACATCGTAAGGCTCAGGAGAATATGAGTCCTTCACAGATTGTAAAAGAATTTGTTGCAGAGTTTCGGTATCCTGAGCAAGGGCCAGATTTTTAATTTCAAATCTCTCACGGCACAATGCCTGAATTATAAGTGCACGATTACTTTCACTCTTAGAGGCCGTTAGGGTTATAGCACCCTTTAATTTTTTTGTAGGATGAGAAATTCGATACATCATCTTATTTAAACAATTTAGTTTGTTCAATATAATAATTCAACGACTCCTTTATTAAATCAGGTTTAGCCGTTTTATTTATTTCGCATTTACCAATTGATGACAATAAAGAAAAGTTAATATCTCCTTTATTATTTTTCTTATCATGTTTCATTAACTCAATTAAACGATGAAAGTCCAATTCATCAATCTTTACTGCTTTGTATTTGCTTAAAATAAATTGCGTTATCTGTTTCAATTCTACACTTGTTAATTTACACAACATGTTTGACAAATAAGCTTCACATATCATCCCTACGGCAATTGCCTCGCCATGTAGTAAATGTTTACGATTATTTTGCTCCAAAGAAAAGGTTTCTATTGCATGACCAATTGTATGGCCGAAATTTAATATTTTACGAATATTATCTTCTTTGGGATCTTCGAGAACAACACCATTTTTAATATGTATGGATGTTTCTATCAATGTATCGAAATTATTCAAGAAAGAAAAATCAGCCTGCGCAATTCGCTTCCAATAATCCGAATCAGCAATTAATGCGTGTTTAATAATTTCTGCAAATCCGGAAAGGAGCTGTCGCTTATCTAGCGTGCTCAGAAAAACAGGATCAACAAATACAGCAGCCGGGTTATTAAATAAACCAATTTCATTTTTCAAATGATTAAGATCCACTCCAACTTTACCACCAATCGATGCATCCACTTGCGAAAGTAAAGTAGTTGGAATATTAATAAATCCAATCCCTCGCTTGAATGTTGAAGCAATAAATCCGCCCATATCACTAATAACACCGCCACCCAAATTTACTATCAATGATTTTCGATCACCACCATATTCACTTAATGTTGCCCAAATTTGCGAACACACTTCAATATTTTTACTTTCTTCCCCACTTTCTATTTCAATTATTTCAGCTTCTTTAAACACTTCAACCTGCTCAACTAACTGAGGATAACAACACTTTAGGGAATTTTCATCTACCAAAATGAACAATTTGGTATATTTATTTTTATTGACCCTAAAAAAACGATTAACTTCTTTTGCAATTCCTTTTCCGATATAGACGGAATAATTGCTTGCTTTAATTTCTGCCATAAATAAATCTATAAACAAATATACTTAAGAGTTTTATAATTATATCTTTTTTTATTGCTGTTTATCCTATAGAAAATCACATTGAGCGAAAAGTGGATTGGCAAAATAGCTTAGTGTCAAAATAGTTTTACCTTTGCGTTTAACTAAATGGTTAAACTGAATAATTAATGGCAAAATTACCAGAGGGAAAAACAGAAGACCGAATCCTTGAGGCTGCAAAAACAGTTTTTATGAAACATGGTTTGTATGGAGCCAGAATGCAAGACATTGCTGATACTGCAGGAATAAATAAAGCATTGCTTCATTATTATTTCAGAAGCAAAGAAAAATTATTTGACAAAGTTTTTGAGGGAGCTTTGGTAAAATATTTTAAACAAATGGATGTATTTTCTGATTCATCATTACCTATAAAACAACGGGTTTTTAAATATGTAGACAACATCATTGATTTTTATGCTGAATATCCACAAATGTCAATGTTCATAATAAAAGAAATAAGCGTTAATCCAGAATTATTTAAACAAAAAGTAAATATTGCAAAAAAAACAAAAGGGACACGTCTGTTAGAAGTATTAGACGAAGGCATCGCAAATGGAGAAATAAAAAAAATTGATACCGCCATGTTTTTAATTAATCTTCAATCCTTATGTTCTTATCCATTTTTAGCTACTCCACTATTTAAGCATGTACTAAAAGTAAACCATAAAGACTGGAATGACTTTAATTCTGATAAACTAAAACAATCAGTGAAAACATTTGTTGAGAGTACATTAAGCAAATAACAAGATCAGCTAAAAATATAAAAAAATGAAAAAATCAATTCTTTTTTTACTACTTATTGCAAGCACCTGTTTTGGTCAAAAGCAAAGTATATCAATTGACTCATGTATTATTTGGGCCAAGAAAAATTATCCGCTTATAAAACAAAATAATTTAATAGAGCAAAACAGCGAAAACAATATCAAGGGAGACAATAAAAATTGGCTTCCGAAAGTTTCGTTTATTTCACAAGCAACTTACCAATCAGAAGTCTCTGAATTTAACTTGCCCGGTTCGCATCTTACGTTCCCAAAAGATCAATACATGAATGCGTTAAATGTTGAACAAACACTTTTTGATGCAGGCCAGATAAAACAACAAAAACTTGTTGAAAAACTGAATGCTGAAAATGAATTAGAAAAAAATGAGGTTGAATTATATAAACTAATTGATCGTGTTAATCAGCTTTATAGCAGCATATTGCTAACACGTGAAAATTTAAAAACATTGAATATTTATCTGAACGATATCACAAATAAAAAAACTATTATTAGTGCATCTTTAAAGAACGGGCTTGTTTTACAAAGTAATTTGGACGGACTAGAAGCAGAAGAATTAAAAACGGAACAATCAATTATTGAAGCTAAAGAAAATATAAATGCCATCTATCAGTCGTTAGGGCAATTCATCAACAAAACAATTACTGATAGCACTGAACTTTCGGTTCAACCAATCATACCTGCCAAACAAGGCAATGAAATTAATCGCCCGGAATTAAAAATGTTCAGCAATCAAAAAGATTTAATAGATGCCCGTTACAAACTAACTAATAAAGCTGCATTCCCAAGAATTGCAGTATTTGGCGAAGGTGTATACGGTAGGCCTGGTTATAACTTTCTAAATCAAGACATGAGATTTTTTGGCAAAGCAGGAATAAACTTGAAATGGAACATCAGCGCTTTATATAATCTTTCAAAGGAAAAGCAAAATGCAAGCATCAGCAAACAAATGGTAGATGTGCAAAAAGAGGTTTTTGAATTTAATTTAAAAACTTCAATGGCAACACAAACTGCTTCAATTAATTCGTTAAAACAAATTTTAGAAAAAGATAAAAGTATAATTGAAAAAAGACATCACATTTCACTTACTGCTGCATCTCAGCTTGAAAACGGTAGTATAACAACTACAGATTACTTAACAGAATTAAACGCTGAAATGCAGGCTATTCTCAATCAGAAAATTCATGAAATAAAACTCATGAATGCAATTACTAATTACAATACAACAAAAGGAATCACAAATTTTTAATCATATAATTCAAATGACCAAATCAAACGTAGAAAACGAGAACCCGAAAAAGAAGAGCAAAAAAAAACTGTTTATTATTTCTGGTGTTTTTTCAATTATCTTAATTATTACACTTGCATTTTGGATTAGATCAGCAGGATTTGAATCTACTGACAATGCTCAATTAGATGCCAATATTATTCCTATTCGCACAAGTGTTTCGGGATATATTAAAACCATTCATTTTAAGGATAATGAACATGTAAAAAAAGGACAATTGCTCATAACGATTGATGATACAGATCTAAAAACAAGAGTTGCACAATCACAAGCGGCATTAGAAAATGCAAAAGCAAATTTATTATCCGTAAAAAATAATGCGAACGCTGTTTCTCAAAATGCTGATGCTGCTTCACTAACATCAGAATCAGTTCAGCAAAATATAAATTCGGCAAAAGCTAAATTAAAAAAGGCGGAAGAAGATTTTAAACGCATTGAAAACATGTATAACGCGAAAGCCAGTACACAAGCTCAATACGATGCTTCAAAAGCTGATCTGGATATTACAAAAGCGCAATATGATGGTGCCGTAAATCAATACAAATCTTCTGCAGCACAATCACAAGGAGTTCATTCACAAGCTGAAGCCCAGCAAGCACAAATTATTTTAGCAGAAGCATTAGTAAAGCAACGTGAAGCCGAATTATTATTAGCGCAGACACAATTAGATTACGCTTCCGTAAAATCACCATGCGATGGAATTGTTTCGAAACGAGCTGTTGAAGAAGGACAATATATTATAATAGGACAACCACTATGCTCTACCATCGATAATGAGAATTTATGGGTAACGGCAAATTTCAAAGAAACACAATTGAAAAAATTAAAACCAGGACAAGAAGTTGAAATTAAACTGGATGCATACCCGGATATTGAAATGAAGGGCACTGTGGAATCATTTGTAGGTGCAACAGGAGCAAAATTTTCTTTGTTACCGCCTGATAATGCAACAGGTAATTTTATTAAAGTTACGCAAAGGGTGCCTATTCGTATCACAATTACTGATTATCCAAAAGATAAAACAGATATTTTATTTCCAGGATTAAGTGCATTTGTTGAAGTAAAGATTAAATAGAAAACTTGGAAACTTCACTTCAGCATAAAATTGTTTATCCAACAGGATTCGAAAAATGGATCTTAATTATCACAGCGATTAGCTGTGCTATTTTAGAATTGATTGATACCACTGTTGTAAATGTTTCCTTACGTGAAATAAGCGGGAACATTGGTGCTACAACCACAGAAATTGCCTGGGTTGTAACTGCATATGCAATTTCCAACGTTATCATTATCCCATTAACAAGCATGTTATCTGATCTTTTCGGAAGAAAGATTTACTTTACAGCATCCGTTCTCATTTTTACATTTTCATCACTTATGTGCGGATTGTCGACCAATTTATGGACACTTGTATTTTGGAGATTTGTACAAGGCCTAGGTGGTGGCGGCTTATTATCAACTGGTCAATCTATTATTATTGGAGCTTTTCCTCCCGAAAAAATTGCTACAGCAAGTGCAATTTTCGGAATGGGAATAATTATGGGTCCAACATTTGGTCCCGCACTTGGTGGTTTTATCACGGATAATTTTTCATGGCATTGGATATTTTTTATAAATATTCCAATTGGAATAATAGCAGCCGTGCTTTCATGGACATATGTTACAGATATGGTGGGTGCAAAGAAGCCTAGAAAAATAGATTGGTGGGGAATCATCTTTTTAGTTGTCGCAATTGGCTCAATACAATACGTATTAGAAGAAGGCACTTCAAAGGATTGGTATGAAAGCAGTGAAATAACTTTTTTCTCAATTACTGCAGCACTCGGCTTAATTGCTTTTATATGGAGGGAATTAGCAATTGATTATCCTGCTGTTAATATTCGACTTTACAAAAATTATAATTTGGCAATGGGTAGCTTAATGAATTTTATGCTAGGTTTTTTATTGTTCGGAACAGTTTTTATTTTTCCCTTATTTGCTCAAATATCTTTAGGATGGACTGCAACCGACACAGGTGTATTTATGATTCCCAGCGCACTTTGTTCGGCTATTGCAATGCCAATCGTAGGAAAGCTTTTAGGAAGGGGAACAAATCCAAAAAGAATTATTATTATTGGAATCCTTATCACATTTATTTTTTTAATGATGCTTTCTTTTGCATCGCCTGACTCTAACCAAAACAATTTTTATTTCCCATTTGTGTTACGTGGAGTTGGATTAGCATTTATGATGTCGCCAATATTATCATTGGCTGTTGCCGGTTTGCGAGGAAGAGATCTTGCTCAAGCAATTGGCTTAGCAAACATGATTCGTCAATTGGGTGGTGCTGTTGGTATCGCACTAATTAATGTTTTCCTTTCCCATAAAAATGCTGATGTAAGAGGAAATATGCTTGGATACATTTCAGAATACAGCAATGCAACTTCTGAACGAATTTCGGCATTCACTCAAAATTTTATTTCGAATGGATTTTCAGCTGGAGATGCTGAAGCACTTGCTCACAAAATGATGGAAAGCATATTATTCAAACAACAAGCAATGGTAAGTTATACTCAAGGATTTTTTACAGTAGGGATTTCCATTCTAATTTGTATTCCCATTGTTTTTTTAATCCGTTATAAAAAAACAGAAAAAGCAAAAATTGTTTCAGATCATTAAATAATTGTATCTTTTTCTTCTGATTGAATTATGGAAGCAAGAAAACTTACATTTATGAAAACAAACATCTTTATAATTATCCTTTTTCTGTTTCAATCAGTATTTTGTTTTTCACAAAACAAACCTGCACCTAAAAACAACAGAGCAGTTTCTGCAGATTGCAAAAAGCCTATCCCTATTGAACTCAAAAGCTCCTACACATATGGTCCAACTGTTCCACCAAAAGGATTTGGTGACCATCAAGAATTCAAATTAAACAACAATATTACTTTTGAAGGCGAACATAATTCTGCTTGGTATTTATTATCCATTTCGAAAGATGGTGAGCTAATTTTCGATATTGTACCTCAAGACACAACAAACGATTATGATTTTTTAATTTACACGTATACCGACTCTGCGTTTTGTGATGCCCTTCAAAAAAACAAATTGAAACCATTACGTAGCAACTTATCAAATATTAAAAAATCCGTTGAAGGAAATACTGGAATCAAAACAAATGCAACAGCAAATCCTATAGGAAAAGGAATTGGCAAAGCTTACTCAAAATCTATTGATGTAAAAAAAGGAGAAAAATACATGCTCATTCTTGATAATGTTACTCCTGAAGGAAAAGGCCATACTATCTTTTTCAATTTTATTAAAGAAGTCGAGATCAAAGGCAAAGTACTTGGATCAGACAGTATTCCTTTGGTTGCCGAGATTACACTTTCTGACAACAAAGGAAATACAGTTGAAGAAACTAAAAGTAATTCATACGGAGAATATAAAATAAACACTAAAATCAACGAAAATCAGAACTATAGTCTTACCTACTTTGCCGACAGTACTTTTGTTCAATCGACAACAATAAACACAAAAGACCTGAAAGGGAAAGCTGAATTTCCAAATATTAAAACTGTCCTTCCGAAATTAAAAAAAGGTGAAAAATATAAATTAGGTAGTATTAATTTTTATGGCAATGTCGCAATATTATTGCCTGAATCTTATCCTTCTGTGGAGGCACTCTATAAATTGATGAAGAAAAATAAAAATATGAAAATAAATATTGAAGGACATGTGAATGATCCTGTTAAGAAAGCATCAATAAGTATAGATTCCTTTAATCAGATCTTATCCGATAACAGAGCTAAAGCGATATATGATTTTCTCATTTTAAAAGGTATTGATAAAGAAAGAATGAGAACAGAAGGGTTTTCTAATAAAAAAATGTTATTCCCACATCCCTTATCTGAAACAGAAGAACAAGCTAACAGAAGAGTTGAAATAAAAGTAGTATCAATTAATGGGGAGTAATTTAGTTGCAATCGCAACTATCTTTTTCCATTTTCAGATCTATAGCTGTTACAACTTTTGAAATGGTATCACAATCTGCAATAATGATACGTAAACTTTTACCATCAATAGCTACACCTTCAACAGCATAGGTTCCATAAGGTTTTTCGTGAACATTACTTTTATCGTAATTTACTTTTCCGCTTTTCAAAATTTGTTTTATTTCAGCTTCTGTAATATTTCTGCAAAGCATTCTACATGCTGCGTGTTTTGAATATTCCAATTTTTGATGTTCAAGTTCAGCTAACTTTCTTGAGGACGGACTTTCACAGCTTCTGCCACGAAAGATAACTGCAACCATCATTAGTCCCAACAAAAATCCAAAACCATAAAACTTAAATCGTCTAATTAAATCAGCATTTTTACCTGGTATTGCCATGTAGGAATTAAAATTATTTCGTTAATAAAATTTATTAAGCAGAGCTAGATGCCGGCCATTAACAGGTTAATATCTTTATATGGGAGTTTAAATATTTTCCCTAATACACGATTGGTGAGTGTTCCATTGTATAAATATACACCATTGCGAACTCCTTCATCTCTGCGAAGCAAATAATCCACGCTTCCCTCATCACCAATATCAATTAGTATTTGCGCAAAAATAGTGCTTAACGAATATGATGCAGTGCGTGAAACACGTGATGCAATATTTGGAACACAATAATGAATTACGCCATGTTTGCGGAATACAGGTTTTGTATGATTGGTAACTTCAGATGTTTCAAAACAACCACCTTGATCAATACTTACATCAATTATTACAGAACCTGTTTTCATTTCTGCTACCATTTCTTCCGTTACAACACATGGGGTACGACCATGTTGGGAGCGAATTGCTCCAATCACCACATCGGCAGTTTTCAAATGTTTTGCTAGTACTCGAGGCTGAAGCGTTGAAGTAAAAATTCGTCTTCCAAGATCACTTTGCAAACGTCTTAATCGGGAAATAGAATTATCAAATACTTTCACAGATGCCCCCAATCCAAGCGCAGCACGTGTTGCAAATTCGCCAACAGTACCAGCACCAAGAATTATTACTTCTGTTGGAGAAATCCCTGAAATACCTCCTAATATGGATCCTTGTCCGTTATTTACATTACTTAAATATTCTGCAGCAATAAGTATTGAAGTACTTCCTGCAATTTCACCCATAGAGCGAATGATCGTATAAATCCCATCTTCATCCTTTATCCAATCGAAAGCAATTGCTGTAATTTTTTTTGCTATTAATTGTTTAAGAAAATCTTCGGGCTGAACAGTCAATTGCAAAGCTGAAATAAGCGTTTGTTTTTGCTGCATCATTTCAATTTCTTTCGAAGAAGGAGGCGCAACTTTTAAAATAATATTTGCTTTATAAACCTCTTCAGGACTATAAACAATTGTTGCTCCTGCTTCACTGTAATCATGATCTTCAAAGTGAGCCATTTTACCTGCATTGCTTTCGATAACAATTGTATGACCGTTGTTTACTAATAATGCAACAGCATCTGGCACTAGTGGAACACGATTCTCCTGAAACGAAATTTCTTTAGGAATTCCAATAAATAATTTACCTTTTTTACGGGCTACCTCAAGCATTTCCTCTTGCGGCATTAATGCTGTTTGAGTAAGTGCCGCTAATAATTCTTTGGATGTTTTCATTTCTAGATTTGTGAAGGGATGTTACATTCCAACAAATTTATAAAATCTAAGCCAAAGTTTGCGTTTATTATTAAGGAGTTATTAAAGGTTGAGTGTTGATTAACATAAAGTCGCCATAAGAACTTCTATTATTGATTAGCAAAGAAATACAAAAGGGTGTTATTTGAGCTGGAAGAAGCTGATAATGATTTTAACCAATGAAAATGATTCGTTGTTCATCATTTTGTTTAATTGTAACTTTTATATGATCTTCGGAAAGGAGTTCCGCAATTTTTTCAGGCCATTCAATAAAACAAAAAGCGTCAGAATAAAAATAATCTTCGTACCCCATGTCATAAGCTTCACTCAGTGATTTGATCCGATAAAAATCGAAATGAAATATTTTTTCTCCTGATGAAGATCGATATTCGTTTACAATTGAAAATGTAGGGCTACTAATAGAATCTGTGACACCAAGTGTTTCACAAATTGCTTTGATAAAAGTTGTTTTACCTGCCCCCATTTCGCCATAAAAAGCAAAAATCTTTTTATTCCCGCATAATTTCAATAATTGCTCTGCGGCAGAATTGAGTTCTGATAAATTATTTATTGTAATTATTTGTTCCATTTATAAACTATACGGCTTTCAATAATTGCCTATTTCGCACTCAAAGTAATA
Source organism: uncultured Bacteroidota bacterium (assembly GCA_903919535.1). Taxonomy (GTDB): domain Bacteria; phylum Bacteroidota; class Bacteroidia; order 2-12-FULL-35-15; family 2-12-FULL-35-15; genus 2-12-FULL-35-15. The sequence goes on from CAIXIP010000115.1 coordinate 31,299, forward strand.
AACGGAATGATCATTTCTTCCAATGAAATACCCCCGTGCTGAAAGGTATTGCGATAATAATTGACATAATAATTGAAATTATTCGGATATGCAAAAAACTTATCATCTTTCACAAAAACAAAAGCTGTGCTAACATGCTGTTTGGGTAAAAATGCATCAGCTGGATTACGGATTTCAAAAACATCTTTCTTCACATAATCAAGACTTTTGCCTTGTTTGTAACGTAAATTGGTATTCACATTTTTATCTCCAACAACCTTAGAAGGCTCTGTAACTTTAATGGTTCCATGATCAGTAGTAATTACCAACTTGCATTTTTTTGCAGCAATTTGTTTAAGGATATCATGCAAAGGTGAGTGCTCAAACCAAGATAAAGTAATAGAACGATATGCCTTTTCATCATCGGCTAATTCACGTATAACTTCCATTTCGGTGCGTGCATGTGAAAGCATATCTACAAAGTTATAGACAATCACATTCAATTTATTTTGCATTAAATTGCCCATGTTTTCTGACAATCTTTTTCCAGCAGCATGATTTGTAATTTTATTGTAACTATGCTTTACATCTTTACCTAAACGTTTTAACTGTTCTACCAGCAAATCCTCTTCGTGTAAATTTTTCCCTCCTTCTTCCTCGTCATTTAACCACATATTCGGGAAACGTTTTTCAATTTCAGATGGCATTAACCCTGAAAAAAATGCATTACGCGCATATTGCGTTGCAGTAGGCAAAATACTACTATATAAATCTTCCGATTCAACATTAAAATAGTCAGAAATAATTGGTTGAATTATTTTCCATTGATCGTATCTTAAATTATCAATCAAAACAACAAAAGTTGTTTCATCCTTATCTAAAAGAGGAGCCACTTTTGCTTTAAAAATTGTGTGTGAAAAGAGTGGCGGATTTTGAGATTTACCATTCAGCCAGGCAATGTAATTATTCTCAATAAATTTACCGTATAACTTATTTGCTTCCGCTTTCTGCATTTTCAGGATCTCCATCATACTTTCATCCTTACTTTTATCAAGTTCCAACTCCCAATACACCAGCTTTTTATATACATCAATCCATTCATTCCAGCTCAAACGATCACTTAATGACATTCCTATCTGGCGAAATTCTTGCTGATAATTAGAAGTCGTTTTTTCACTTATCAAACGCCTGTTATCCAAGGTTTTTTTCAGAGAAAGTAATATTTGCTTTGGGTTGACCGGCTTTATCAAATAATCAGAAATTTTAGAGCCAATTGCATCTTCCATCAAATATTCTTCTTCACTTTTAGTGATCATAATAACGGGCAGATCCGGCTGCTTGGATTTTAAACGATTAAGAGTTTCCAGACCGGAGAGTCCAGGCATATTTTCATCCAATAAAACGGCTGCATAATGATTTTTTCCAACTAACTCAATTGCTTCGTCACCACTAGTAGCTGTTTGAACATCATAACCTTTTTCCTGTAAAAACAATATATGAGGTTTTAACAGGTCAATTTCATCATCAGCCCATAGAATCTGTATCTTATCCATTTTTTCTTAATTTTATTGCTTTACAAATTTAGAAATATAAAAGTTGAATTCGGTTATAAAAAGATAAATTATCTTTGCAACAATGAACACATTCTCTAACAAACGAAAGATATTTAACGATCCAATTTACGGTTTCGTATCTATACCCTATGAAATAATTTACGATCTCATAGAACACCCCTATTTTCAGCGACTACGCAGAATAAAACAATTGGGGTTAACAAATTTAGTTTATCCTGGGGCATTGCATACACGTTTTCATCATGCGATGGGCGCTATGCATTTAATGGGAGAAGCTATTGAAGTGATACGCTCAAAAGGAAATGAAATTACTGATGAAGAAGCAAAAGCTGTGACCATTGCTATTCTTCTGCATGACATAGGGCACGGACCATTTTCACATGCATTAGAACATAGTATAGTTAGTGATGTATCTCATGAAGCCATCTCTGAATTGTTTATGAACCGACTGAATAACGAATTCAACGGAGAGTTAACATTAGCAATAAAAATATTTCAAAATAAATATCGTAAAAAGTTTCTACACCAATTAGTATCTAGCCAATTAGATATGGACCGTTTGGATTATCTGAAACGTGATAGTTTTTTCACAGGTGTTTCGGAAGGAGTTGTTAGTTCTGACCGCATCATAATAATGCTGAATGTTGTGAATGATCAGTTGGCTGTTGAAGCAAAAGGGATTTATTCGATTGAAAAGTTTATTATTGCTCGCAGACTTATGTACTGGCAAGTGTATTTGCATAAAACAGTTTTGAGTGCAGAAAATTTATTAGTAAACATTTTAAGACGCGCGAAAGAGCTTGCAGAAAAAAAAGAAGAACTTTTTTGCACACCCGCCTTAAGAACATTTTTATACAAACAACATTCTTTAAACGATTTCATTAAGAAACCGGAAACATTAGATTCATTTGCTTTATTGGATGATTCTGACATAATGACTTCCGTAAAAGTTTGGACAACCCATAAAGATGCTGTGCTTTCTAAACTTTGTAATCAATTAGTAAATCGCAAATTATTTAAGATCGAATTACAAAACATTCCATTCAAAGAGGAAAAAATAAAAGAGTTAAAAAATAAAATAAAAGCACTTTACAAATTAAACGATAAACAAGTTAATTATTTTGTTTTTTCGGGCAATGTGAAAAATGATGCTTACCGCGCTGATAAGATAAGTATCAATGTATTATTTAAAGATGGTACCGTTTCTGATATCGCAAATGCTTCAGACCAATTAAACATTCAGGTTTTGGCCAAAACAGTTAAAAAATATTATTTGTGTTATCCCAAATAGTAACGAATTAAAATAAGTTTACTTAAATAAACATATATATCAACAAAAAGCTATTCAAAACAAAATACTCCTTCATGGCTTTATAATTAATAATTTGTATAAATTTGAGACTTAAACAAACATTCCATAGTAATATTATATTTTAAACATTTTTGCATTTTTTGCATTTTAAGAAAAAACAATGACAGTTAATCAAAGAACCATTAAAAACGCTGTAACAATTTCTGGTGTTGGTTTGCATACCGGCAAACAGGCAACTCTTACATTTTTGCCTGCTCCTGAAAATCATGGTTACAAATTTCAACGAGTTGACCTTACCAACAATCCTATTATTGATGCGGACGTTGATAATGTTGTAGATACAGCTCGCGGAACAACATTAGAACAAAACGGAGCACGCATTTATACAACAGAACATGTATTAGCAGCTTTAGTTGGGATGGAAATTGATAACGTATTGATGGAAATTGATGGTCCTGAAATGCCTATAATGGACGGAAGCTCAATGCCATTTATATTGAAATTAGAAGAAGCTGGAGTTGTTGAACAAAATGCAGAACGTATCTATTTTGAATTGAAGGAAAATCTTTCTTACGAAGACCCAATCAAGAATGTAGAAATGCTTGCTGTGCCTCAAGAAGAATTCAGAGTTACCGTAATGGTAGATTATAATTCTGACGTGCTAGGAACTCAGCATGCACACATTTATAAAGTTAGCGACTTCAAAACTGAAATAGCAAATTGCAGAACTTTTGTATTCTTGCATGAATTGGAAGCTTTATTGGAACACAACCTTATCAAAGGCGGTGATTTAAATAATGCTATTGTTCTGGTTGATAAAGAAGTTTCAGAAGAGAAATTAAATAAACTTAAAAAAGTTTTCCATAAAGAAGATGTTGAAGTTAAAGGGAAAGGAGTATTGAACAATACTACGCTTCATCACTTTAATGAACCTGCCCGTCATAAATTATTAGATATTGTTGGAGATCTCGCATTGGTTGGAGTTCCTTTAAAAATGCACATTTTAGCCGCTCGTCCCGGACATGCAGGAAATATTGCCTTTGCTAAAAAAATAAAAGAATTAATTAAAAAGCAAAAAAGCAAAAAAAATGAGCATCCTACATTTGATCTAAATAAAGAGCCTGTCCTTACCATCATGGACATTCAAAAATTATTACCACATCGTCAGCCATTTTTATTAGTTGATAAGATCATGGAAATTACTCCTGAATCAGTTATTGGAGTAAAAAACGTTACGATGAATGAAGAGTTTTTTAAAGGCCACTTCCCTGAAAACCCCGTAATGCCTGGAGTTCTATTGGTTGAGGCAATGGCACAAACTGGTGGTGTTTTGATATTAAAAACAGTTCCTGACCCGGAAAACTATTTAACCTATTTCATGAAAATTGATGGTGTTAAGTTTAAACAAAAAGTTGTACCTGGTGATACCGTTGTATTTGACCTTCATCTTTTATCTCCTATACGAAGAGGAATCTGTCATATGAAAGGCATCGCATATGTAAACAACAAACCGGTAATGGAAGCCGAATTAATGGCACAAATAGTAAAAATTAAAAAAAATGAACCAACTATCATACCAGCATCCTGAAGCTAAAATCGGAAAAAATGTAATATTGTCGCCATTTTCAACTGTTTACGAAAATGTTGAGATTGGTGATGGGACATGGGTTGGACCAAACGTAACGATTTTTCCAGGGGCACGCATCGGAAAAAATTGCAAACTATTTCCAGGTTCAGTAATTGCTGCTATTCCTCAAGATTTGAAATTTAAAGGGGAAGATACGACTGCTGAAATTGGTGATAACACAACAATACGTGAGTGTGTAACCGTTAACCGTGGAACTATAGATAAACAAAAAACATCAATTGGTAGCAATTGCCTGTTAATGGCTTATGTTCATGTAGCACATGATTGCACAATTGGAAACAATGTAATTATTGCAAACAGCGTTAACTTTGCAGGACACGTTGATATTGATGATTGGGTAATTATTGAAGGAGCAGTTGGCGTTTCACAATTTGTAAAAATTGGAGCACATGCGTTTATTTCAGGTCATACAGGAGTAAGAAAAAATGTACCTCCATTTACAAAGGCAGCACGTGAACCGTTGCAATATATTGGAATAAACTCTGTTGGGTTGCGTAGAAGAGGATTCAGTAATGAACGCATTTCTGAGATCGAAGATATTTATCGTACACTTTATATCAAGGGACATAACGTAACAAATGCATTAGCTATCATTGAACAAGAAGCTCCTGCTTCGCCTGAAAAAGATCAAATACTTAGATTCATCCGTGAATCAAAAGATGGGATTATGAGGGGGATTTCCTAGGCTAAGAATTGTGAATTTCTAATGAACATAAAATTAAATAATATAGGTAAGCGTTATAATTACGAGTGGATTTTCCGCAAAGTAAATTATGAATTTACGAGTGATAATAACTATGTTATTTTAGGTTCAAATGGTTCAGGAAAGTCAACATTACTTCAAGTAATAGCTGGCAATATCATTCAATCTGAAGGTGAAATCATTTACGATAATTCAACAGCAAATAAACCGCAATCAATAATCGACATTGATTCCATTTTTCAACATATCAGTTTTGCTTCTCCATACTTAGAATTGTTTGAAGAATTCACATTAGCTGAATCAATTGAGTTTCAGGCTCAATTTAAACCATTTTATGAAGGATTAACAACAAAAGCAATAATTGCACTTACTCAACTCGAAAAAGCACAAAATAAACAACTTAAATATTATTCATCAGGAATGAAACAACGCGTTAAATTAGCTTTGGCTATTTTAGCAAAAACCCCTCTCCTACTGCTTGATGAACCCACTTCCAACCTTGATAAAAAAGCAATTGACTGGTACCAAAATTTAGTAAACACCTATTCAAAAGATCGATTGATATTTGTTTGCTCTAACCAGCAAGAATATGAATACCCTTTTTGCAACAAACAGTTAAGCATCGAAGATTACAAATAGTCATAGTTTAAGAAATCTATTTGCTATAAATTTGATATCAGGTACTTTCAATTATAATTCGAATTAAAAAACAGCTTTAAAACCTACATTTAGTTACTCGAAAAATATTTGTAGATTTTTTTTGCTAAGCATTGGTTTAATAGAATTACAAGAAATAGCACCTTTTATATTTAATCTAATCGATAAATTTTGATATCAATCGCTCAAAAAATTATCAGTTATATTTTCCCTCTCAATATTGAAAAGAGAAGAGGCGACCTTACAAATCAATTGGAAATAACAATTGAAAATGGAAGGCATGTGTTAAACACCAAACATGTTAACTATTCATTTGGTGGTTTGCACAAAGTATTTGAGAAAATTTTCGAGAAAGAAAAAATTGAAACGCTTGAGATTAAAAATGTATTAATACTTGGTTTTGGTGCCGGTGATGTAGTTGAAATGCTCTTGGAAAAATACAAGTTTAATTGTTCAATTACCGGCATAGAAAAAGACCATGTGGTTATTGAACTAGCAATGAAATATTTTAATATTAAACGATTTCAAAACTTAAAATTATTGAATGAAGATGCATTCACTTATGTTCAATCCAGTCAGGAATCATTTGATATGATTATTATAGATCTTTTTGTGGATGATAAAGTTCCAAAAAAATTTGATCAAGATGACTTTCTGAATAACATTAATAAATTAAAAGCAAGTAAAGGAATAGTTTTTTTTAATAGACCTTTTTATGATGAAGCAACTCAGAAACAGAGTTTAGAAGTTGCAAAAAAAATGAATCAGATAATTGGAAATACTTCTCTAAATAAGATTAAATCATACGGAATTGAAAACTGTGTATTGGTACACAGGCATTAATTTAGGCTTGCTTAATTATTCCCCTTCTATCACAAAAGCTTCCCAATAATAGGGTTCAGGGTATTTTTCTTTTAGTTTAAATTGTGATACGCAAACTAATTTTGTTCATTTTACAGATAAAAATATTTTATCCGAGTACCTCATTGTGCGAAAATATTTCAGCCACAACAGTGCTATATTTTTGCATTATTACTCTTCGTTTTAATTTCAGTGTTGGGGATAATTCCCCCGAATCAGCTGACCACATATCACCTACAAGACGCAACCTTTTTACTTTTTCATCACTCCCCAGGGACCTATTAAATTCGTTGACTATAGAATTATAATAAGCTATTACTTGCGGTTCTTTTATTATCTGTTCTTTATCAGAAGCATTTATCTTATTCTCTCTGCACCACTTTTTCAATGAATCAAAATCCGGAGATATGATAGCGCTTGTAAATTTTTCCCCTTCACCAATCACCATCAACTGATCAATAAAAACAGATTCTTTAAAAAGATTTTCAATCGCCTGTGGAGAAACATACTTTCCATTAGATAGTTTAAAAAGTTCTTTCTTTCGATCTGTTATTCGCAAAAACTTTCCATCCTCTAAAACTCCGATATCACCAGTATAAAACCATCCATCTTTATCGATGGCTAATTTTGTTGCTTCATCATCTTTGTAATAACCAATCATTACATTGCTGCCTTTACAAAGTATTTCACCATCTGCCGCAATTTTTAATTCTACATTATCAATGACTGCCCCAACCGTTCCTAATTTCAATAAAGGTGATGTTTCTCGATTAATTGTTATGATTGGTGATGTTTCAGTCAAGCCATACATGTTCAATAGTTTTATTCCTGCCGCCCAAAACACTCGTTCTAATCGAGGTTGCAATGCTGCTCCACCCACACCAATAGAAATAATATTCCCTCCCATCGCTTCTCTCCATTTGCTAAAAACAATTTTATTAGCCAATTTTAATTTCAATTCATACCACATTCCGTTTTCGCCATTGACTTTGTATTGCAAACCGATATTGATTGCCCAGAAAAATAATTTGCGTTTTATTCCTGAAAGTTTTTCTCCTTTATCAATAATTTTATCATATACTTTTTCTAGAATTCGCGGCACAGCGCCAAAGCCATGCGGCTTAATATCCAATAGATCTGAACTGATAGAACCTAAGCTCTCGGCATAATAAATACTACAACCAGAATATTGCGACTGATAATTACCCATACGTTCACCAACATGACAAATTGGTAAAATACTTAAATAACGATGATGGGGCTGAAGATGAAAAACTTCTGAGGCCGATTTTGCATTTGAAATTAAATTTCGATGAGATAATAATACACCTTTCGAATTACCTGTTGTACCAGAAGTATAAATTAAAGTTACTGCGTCTGTTTCTATAATTTCTGATTTAATTATTTCCAGTTCAGTTTTAAATTTATGCTCATTTTGTTTTCCTAGTTCTAAAACGGCTTTCCAATTATCAATTCCGGGAACATCATCAAATGAATATACTTTTTCAAGTGTTGCTATTTCATCAACTAAGGAACTTATTTTATTCGATAATGATTTATCAGATACAAAAACAAATTTCACTTCTGCATGAGTAAGAATAATTTTATAGCCTTCCTTATCAAGCGATGTAAAAATAGGCACATGGATTGCCCCTGTTTGCGCCATTCCCAAATCTATAAAATTCCATTCGGGACGATTATTTGAAATGGTTGCAATTTTATCTCCTTTTTTTATTCCTAATGCTAAAAGACCGTAACTAATAAAATTTGAATTATTTATATAATCAACAGAACTGTATTTAACCCATTGGCCATTTACTTTACCTGCAAGTGCATCTTCTTTCTGAAAATAATTGTCTTTGTATTTTTGAAGCAAATCGAAAGTACGTGTAATGCTCATAAAGTATTTTATTTGAATTAATTATTTTCGGACTTTGGTCTTTTGTGCTTCCATTTACGATGCGACCAAAGATAATCTTCAGGTTTTTTTCGGATGATCTCTTCTAATTTCCGCATATATTTTTCAGTGATCTCTCCTGAAGTAGTTGAACCTGAATTTTCTTCAAGCAAAATCATATTTGCAGTATAATATCCTCTTTTCACACGTTGAATATCAAAATAAACAACAGGCATATTATAATGTTTGGCAAAAAACTCGTGCCCCTTCATACAAGGAGTATCTTGATTTAAGAACATCATCCAATGTACTCCTTTTAAATTAGAAGGACTTTGATCTGCGCCAAAAAAATAAGTTGTCGGCATATCCTTTTTAGCTGAAAAAGCTTTACGAACATCTGCTTGTGGAATCATTTCTGTTCCTAACTTCTTTCTGTTATTCCTCATATACTCATCAATATAAGTATTACTAAGTTTGGTATATAAGCTAATAACATGATGTTTAATTTGAGCAGGAGCACCTGTAATTCCCCACTCCCAATTTGCAAAATGTGCTCCAACTGATATTACATCTTGCCCCTTGTCAAATAACTTATCCATCACATCCGGATTAAGCACTTTATAACGCGAAACTAATTGTTCCTTGGTCATTGAAAACCCTTTAACACCTTCTAAAATAATATCACACAAATTTTTGTAGAACAATTTCATCAATTTGATTTTTTCCTGTTCCGATTTTTCAGGAAAGGAATTACTAATGTTCTCATAGATCACCTTTTTTCTGTACGGCAATAAATAGTAGAATAAAACAAACAGACAATCAGAAAAGAAGTACAATAACCAAAATGGTATTATAGAAAAAAGTTTTGTTATTAGTATAAATAAGTAATAAGAGAATCGCATTAAATTTTATTTTTTGAAAAATATATAAATCAAACCCAAAGTTAATTTATAAATTTTATTTCTGAAATTTTTGTTTGTTTATCTTTATATACAATTGTTCCTGCGTAATCAGCCGCGATAGAAAAATCGGTGAACGACCAATCTTCCTGCTCAAACACGCCTTTTATCGCATCCAATTCATATTTATTATTTTCAAATGTAAATTCGAGATTGTCAGGTGAAAGTCGCATACCTTCACCAATTGCTTTTAAATATGCTTCTTTGACAGTCCAGAATTTAAAAAAACGTTTTTCTTTTTCTGTAGGATTTTTTGAAATAAATTTTTTTTCCTTTTCAGAAAAGTTTTTTTCTATCAATTGATCCAGGTCTGGAAGTGTTCTGATTTTTTCAATATCAATTCCTACTTCACCGGCACGTGAAAAAGCAAAAACTACATTTGCGCCTGAATTAGAAATATTAAAACAAAGTTCGGTATCATCCATCGCAAAAGGTTTCCCTTTACTATGTTTCCCGATATTTATTTTTGGTGCGTCAATATTTAAATAATCTGATAATAGCAATCGCAAAGCACCCTGACTCATAATAAAATTTTTTTGAACCGAAGGAAATTTAAAATAAGAGATACGTTCTTGTTCCTTTTCAGAAAGAGCTGATTTGCATTTTTCAAAAAAAACATTGGAAGGATTTAACGAAACACAATACAAATGAATTTCTCCCTTTGGTAATATCATACTAAAAATATTTTGCACTAAATGTTGAATTATTCAAATTCAAAAAATGAATTCAAATCTTTAATTACGAAGTTACTAAAAATCGAGCGCGAGTATTTTGTTTTTGGAATAACAATAAAAATGTTCATCTGATTATATCGAAATCATGAGTGTATAAACACAAAATGAATTGTTCATAAGATTGTTAAAAACTAAAATTATTTAACTAGGTAAGGGGAATTAACGGTCTATATTTGCAGCCGCTTAATCGAAGAAAAAATAATGTTAAGCGAAACAATTGAGCTGAAATAAAAACGGCTCTTCATATTAAATCAGTAGGCCTAGTAACTTACTTAATTTAGAAAGGAGAAAACAAGAAACAGTATTTAAACTATAAATTATCATCACTCTTCAGAAGAGCCGTTGAAAACAAAAACCTTGAAGCTTTTCGTTTCAAGGGTCAATGTATAAATAAATAGAATAACAACAAAATTATTAAACATTAATCCAAATAAAATTATGAAAAAATTAATTATAGCAGCATTTATATTATTAGTAACAACAGCGCATACGTTTGCGATATCCATAACAGTCACGTTAACTACAAAAGCACATTGGGATGGCTCTTCCTGTGCCTATGCGCCACAAGGAATCTGTGTGCGTCTTACACTAGGAACTGAAATGCTTAGCACGAATGAAGTAAATGGGAATATGTCTTATGATAAAGCTCGAGGGATTATTCTTACTTTTTCGAAATCCAAAGATTTACAAAAAAAAGGTAATAGTTCATTATTCGCAAATAACTCATTTATAGTGGACGGTGATTCCCCTATCTCATATAGCTTGCTGAGAAAAATTGGCTATTCTATCTCCAAAGATTACACAATTAAAAAAGGGAAATATTCTTATTCAACAGAAGGTGATATCATTACAGTTATAATTCCAGTTAATTAATAATTTAACGAGCAGAATTTAATTCTGCTCGCTTTTTTTATCTTATAAAATATGACTACAAATAAATTAAGAAAATTCTATATTCTAGCAATTTTCATTTTCCAATTTTTGAGCTCTTTTGCACAAATAAATATTGCCATAACTCATCATGGAATAGATGATGGCTCAGCTAACCTGACCAAAGAGGACAGCCTGCACATAAAAACATTTCAGATTGAAGATTTTGGAAAAAACATGCCTTCTAAAAACAAGTCTGAAATTGACTTTGACTTAATTACAGTAGACCAATTAAAACAAATATGCAGTAAAAATAAGTATACATGGTTATTCATTCAGTCTTCCTGGTGTGGAGCTTGCATAAGTAATCTAAACAAAAACAGAAAAACTGTTGATTCACTAAAAGATGAAGGCATATCAATTGTGGTGGTTACACAAGACATATTAATAAAACAATTGCAGAAAAAAATATTTATGGAAAAATATAATACGTTATCATACATTATTGACCCAAAAAAATATGGAACAAACGAATCCAAAAAACAAGAACAATTTATTCTGGAAATTGCTGGCAATAACAAAATAGAAAACAACCCAGGAAGTGTGCCCAAAAATTTATTTTTAAACCAAAAAGGGGAATTAGTTTATTTCGACACTACCTACAAAATCAATACAACCCTTATAAAAGAAAAAGTCCTTAACAAATGAAAATAAAAGTAATTCTATATTGCATATTTTTAGTGTCATTATCATCATGCACTTTTATTATAAAAAAATGGGCTGGTATAAAAAATCCAAAATTAGAATCAATTCATTCTATAAACCATTACGCTAACAAAAAAGGTATAGATACCAGCATGTTTATCTTTTCAAAAGATTCAGCAAGTTTATTCAAACTGAATAATATGTTTTCTTCTTTCCCTGAAATCTTAGTGTTTGATAAACAAAAGAAATTCATACCCTACAAAAATGATTCTTCCACTTGTAATGGACCTGTTGATAACACCTTAAAAGGGATTTGCAATATCAGTTCGAATAATTTTTTAAGTACGAAAAAAATACTTTATGACTCATTACTAAATTGTATTATTGACCCTAATAAATGTTTGAAGTCCTTTGATATAAAAGATGTTGATTATGTTGTGTTTGTCAATTTTCAGAAAAATTTCCCTAGGTTAATTAGAACACATATCGTCCCATGGAATGCAGTTATTAAAGCAAACAATGCAAATTGTAAAGTGAAATACATTTACGTTGATCTTGACTATTTAAAAAAATGGGGAATAAGTAAAAAATCTTTGCCAAAGTATCGATTCAACATATTTTAAATTTTTTCATAATTTTAATATTTAATGAGAATAGTACATACTATTATTTATTTACTATTTACATTATGTTCACTAAATGGTGATGCGCAAAATCAAAAAGACACCACAAAAAAGTGCTTTCATCTACCACCAACTTTTACATATTCGAACAATTTTTCCGCTTCATATGTAAGCTATAAAAACTGGAAATACAATGGATATAATAATTTCGCCTTTCTACTTCGTGAAAATATAAATTATGACACAATTGGTAGTAACTGGGAAACACATGTTCGCTTTAATGGTGAACTAGGATATATGAAATTTATTGATAGCTCATGGTATAAAAATACTGACTATCTGGATTTAAGCATAGAAGTTGTAAAAGTCAAAACGAAAAGAATTACAAATGTCTTTTCCCTTTATTTCAATTCTCAATTTTTGTCTACCTATGAAAATTATTACAACGAGGCTGGTTCCTACTCGAAACGTTGGGCGGGCGGTTTTGGTAACCCTATGTACTTAGATCTGGGCTATGGTTCTGAAATTCGTTTTTGGAAAAACTGCAGAATTAATTTAACCTACGTAACTCTCCAAACTACTGTTATGCCAGCCTTAAACAAAGAACAACCTAACACTAACAATGATTTTCTTTATAAAAAGTCAATAATAACTTCTGAATATGGCTTGGGAATTCAAACATACATACGTCACAACTTTACTGAACGAATACGATGGGAGAATTATTCAAAAGGTTTTGTAAATGCGATCAACAGAAATCGCTTTAATATTGATTTCAGGAATAAAATAATTATTAAGGTCCTCAAATATTTAGATTTGATATTAGATAGTCGAATCAGATATATGCCTTCCCCTCCTTATAAATTTCAATTTCGAAATGAATTAATGTTGTCCTTTACATTTGAGAGAATTTAAAAGAAATAGCGTTATTAACAATTCGAAGAAAACTTTTCAAAAAAAACATCAAATCCTTATCCCAATAACTAACACATCATCAACCTGCTCAATAGTTCCGCGCCAATTATCAAAATGAGTCTCTAGCTCTATTTTTTGTGTCTCCATTGGCTTATCCGCAATAGAAGCCAGAATCTCTTTAAACTTTTTACTCATTAATTTTTTTCCTCTATCGCCACCAAACTGATCTGAAAAACCATCAGTAAAAGTGTAAACACAATCATCTTTTTGTAATTCGATTGTTCTTAAAGTAAATGGTTTTAATTCACCTTGATGTAAGCCAACAGGAAATTTATCAGCTTTGTATTCCAGTATTTCTTTCTTCCTTACTATTATCAGCGAATTATTTGCAGCTGCAAATTGCATTTGCTTATTATCAAAATCAAACGAACAGCACACAGCATCCATTCCATCTCTAGTGGTTTCCTCATTTGTGTCAGAGCTTAATGCTTTGATAATTTCCTCCCGAACATGAGAAAACACCAAATTAGGCTGTGTAATTTTTTTCTCATTAACAGTTTCGGTTAATTTCGAAATATTTAACAAACTCATGAATGCCCCAGGAACACCATGTCCTGTGCAATCACAGGTAGCCAATAAAAATTTATTATCGACAGTATTTTGTGCCCAATAAAAATCTCCTGAAACAATATCTTTAGGTTTATACAATACAAAATGATCTGGTAAATTTTTCTTCAATAAGTTATCAGAAGCTAGAAGCGCCCTTTGAATGCGTCTTGCATAATATATCGAATCAAGTATCTCTTTATTCTTTACCTCTATTAATTCTTTTTGGTGAGTAATTTCTATGTTCGCTTTTTGTTTTTCGCGATAACGCTTGAACATCATAAATGCGAGAATCAATAACAAAACGATTCCTGCAACAGCCACGTAATTAACAAGATTTTGCCTAACGATTCTTTCGTTTTGTATTTCATTATCTTTAGTAAGCAACTCGATTGCTTTTTGTTTCTTATCAGCCTCATACATGGCTTGCATTTGGCCAATCCGTTTATTGACTTCATTGTTATTTATTTCTTCATAGACGGCTTGCAATTTTTGCTGGTAAATAAATGCTTCCTTAAAGTTCTTGGATTGGCTGTAAATAAATGCAATAGAACTATAGCAATTTTTCATTTCATCTTTGTCACCTTCCTTTTCAATTATCTCTAGTCCTTTTAGAGCAAACTCTTCCGCTTTTTTATAATTTTTTTGCGCGCTATATACATCTGCCACTGACATCATTGCCCTAGCAGCACTATATTCATCATTATTCTTTAAGGCCGAATCTAAAGCAATTTGTTGATACTCCATTGCTTTATCATATTGTTTCATATCAAACAACAATACACCAATATTATGCAACACCATGCTGTATGAAGTATTCATCCCAATTTTTTTATATAATCGTGATGCCTCATTATAATTTTTTATTGCAGCATCATACATATGTTGCTCACGATAAATTATGCCCAAATTATTATACACATTAGCTTCGGCTTCCTCTCTGTTATTCTTTTTAAACAGTTCAAGGGCTTTAAAATTATAATTGATGGCATTATCTAATTGATGTTGTTCCTGATAAATCACCGCAATATTTGCATCTATCATTGCATCTTGTATTTCATCTTTTAATATTTTATTTTGTTGCAAAGCTTTAAAAAGGCAATCCAAAGCTTTGCTGTAATCCCCAATATTTTGGTATACTACTGCCAGATTGGTTAATGCAACCATTTCTACATTAATATTTTTCACCTGCTTCGATTGTTTTATTGCCTCTTTATAATAGTGCTCGGCTTTTAAATAATCTGCCATATCTAAATACACGTTCCCCACATTGAGATTTGCTTTTGATTGCATTGCAACCTGATTAAGTTTAATACCTATTTCTGCGGTTTTAGTAAAATATTCAATAGCCTTTTTATAATTTGCCAATGAACGATTTTCGATACCCAGCAATGTGTAAGACTGCGCTTTCCCATTCTCATAATTTAATTTTTCAGAAAGGGCCAATGCCTCCATTGCAAAGCCTTCAATCTTATTGATATCAGAATATGAATATTCCCACCCAATATCAATAAGGAGTTTAACTCTGTTTGTATCGGCCTTTTGAGTTTTTAAAACGATAAGAAGACTGTCTACAACCTGAGATGAAGAATATTGAGCTATTGAAATAAGAACAATAAATAGAAAAATTATCTTATTATTTTTTTTCATTAAACGGGTTTATTTGGTAATCGTTTAAATATCAAAAATAGAAAAAACTCATGGAGTAATTGCAGCCATTTTCTAATATAATTCAAGATTATAGAATCTATTCATGTAGCAATTAATTATATTAAGACATCGAAGGAATAATACATCCGAAACGCTTTAAATTATTTCATTAAATTTGAATTATGAAAAAACTACAACTACTCCTTGCTTTCATTTTAATTAGCAATCTTATAACAGCACAAACCACCATTATTGATAGTATTCTCTCTGGTGGAATTTATCGTAATTACCGAGTTTACGTTCCGGCAGCCTATACAGGTGCGAGTGCTCGACCATTGATATTAGATTTGCATGGCTATACATCTAATGCAATTCAAGAACAAGCCTATTCTAATTTTAAACCAATTGCTGATACTGCAAATATTATTATGGTGTATCCTAATGGTACATTGTTAAGTGGACAACCTTATTGGAATGCGGGGTTTGGTCCTGGAGTTAACGATATTCAATTTATCTCCAACTTGATTGATTCAATAAGCAGCCAGTATAACATAGATGCAAACAGCGTATACTCATGCGGAATGAGCAATGGAGGTTATATGAGCCACACATTAGCGTGTGCATTAAATAATAAAATTGCTGCTATTGCTTCTGTAACAGGCACAATGACTACTTTACAACATAGTACTTGCATACCAAACCGCGCTGTACCTGTAATGCAAATAAGCGGAACAAATGACCCAACAGTTACATATACTGGAATGAGCGGCTCTCTTGCAATTGACTCTGTGGTTCATTATTGGGTGGCCAATAATAATTGTAATACTACTGCTGTATTTAATAATGTGCCCAACATCAATAGTACAGATGGTTGTACTGCCGAACACTATGTTTATAATGGTGGAACAAATGGTTCTTCAGTTGAATTTTATAAAATCATAGGAGGTGCACATACATGGCCAGGTTCACCATATACCATTGCAGTTACCAATCAGGATTTTAATGCATCTGAAAAGATTTGGCTCTTTTTCAGGAAATACAAACTGAATCAGTTTGTTGGTGTAAATGAAATTTCGAATAACAACACTATTGATCTTTTTCCAAATCCTTGTACAGATATATTAACTATTGAAGGGAAAGAAATTTCTTCTTTGCAAATAATTGATATTACCGGTAAAGTATTGATCACATCAACTAAAAAACAAATTGATGTTTCTAAGTTGGTAAAAGGAATTTATTTTGTTGTTTGTGTTTCAGGAAACAATCGAAGTGTAAAGAAGTTGATCAAGATATAATTTCAATTCGCGTCACGCATCAATTTTACATACAAGTCCTCCACTTTTTTTCTTGCCCAGGGAGTTTTTCTCAAAAAGGTCAGACTTGATTTAATACTTGGATCAGAAATAAAACAATTGATGTGGATATGGTGTGCGAGGCCTTCCCAACGATAAGTTTCTACTAATTCTTCCAGAATTGATTGAAGTGTTTTTCCGTGAAGAGGATCTTTTGGAGAAGGTGACATGGGACAAATTTACGATTCTTTGTAAATTTTACAGGATTAATAAATCGACACTTACTATTTTAAATTTAAGCCCCACATTTTCCGAAAACACAGATTGGCCAAGTACTGTCAGTTCGAGTGTTTCTGAAGCGGAAGCAAAAGAAACGTATCGAGAACATTTCTTAAATAATTTTTATTTTCACTTGTTCTCGATACAATTCCGCAAAAAAAGCGGAATTACTCGAACTGACTATGCAGCAAATTATTCGATACCGATTATTAGGTGTTCTACAATTTTAATTATCTTTGAATACCAATGAGAACAAATTATAATAAAGCACCATTCAAATTTCTGCCCTGGGTAGCCTTACCCGGTTTGTAATTTTTCTCTTTTTTCAGGGAATTGCATTTCCCTTTCTATTCATTAAATTCTATTTATTTATACATATTTGAAAACGATGAATCATCGTATTCAATAATTAAAACACATTCACATGAAAAAAATTATTGTATTAGGTGCCGGCATGGTTGGCAGCACAATTACCATTGATCTTGCAAAAAAACATACTGTTACAGTTGCTGATTTGAGTAACAAAGCATTAGAAAAACTAAAGCAAAAAAACTCCCAAATAAATACTCTTCAACTTAATGCTAAAGATAAAGCTGCATTAATTGCAGCAATAACACCTTTCGATCTAGTTGTTTGTGCCGTACCGGGTTTTATGGGATATGAAACATTAAAAACAATTATCGAAACAGGTAAAAATGTAGTTGACATTTCGTTCTTTCCGGAGAACTCTCTTGACCTTGATGCTTTGGCAAAACAAAAAGGCGTAACTGCAATTGTTGATTGTGGCGTAGCTCCAGGAATGGACAACATTATTTTAGGTTATTACAATGAAAAAATGAAGCTTACTGATTTCGAATGTCTGGTGGGTGGATTACCTAAAGTAAAAAAATGGCCATTTAATTATAAAGCACCTTTCTCTCCTATTGATGTAATTGAGGAATACACTCGCCCTGCACGTTATGTAGAAAATGGAGAGATCATTACCAAACCTGCCATGTCAGATATCGAACACATTGAAATGGATGGCGTAGGTACATTGGAAACATTTAATTCGGATGGTTTGCGTTCCATCATTTTTACGATGCCACATATTAAAAACATGAAAGAGAAAACGATGCGTTATCCCGGTCATATCGAAAAAGTGCTTGCTTTGCGCGATTCAGGATTTTTCAGTAAAGAGCCTGTAAAAATAAATGGTGTAGATGTCGTTCCTTTGGATTTTACTTCTAAGATTTTGTTCAACGAATGGAAATTAGGTGATACGGAGGAAGAGATAACCGTGATGAGAGTTACAGTTACCGGAACAGAAAATGGCGTGGAGAAAAAAGTAAGTTATCATTTGTATGACGAATACAACAAAGAAACGCAAACATCATCTATGGCACGCACAACAGGGTACACTTGCACGGCAGCTGTTGAACTAGTATTGAAAAACATGTTTGCAGAAAAAGGCGTGTTTCCTCCGGAATTAGTTGGTAAACATGAAGCATGTTTTAATCATTTTATGAATCATTTAAAAGAGCGTGGTGTTAATTATCGCAAAGAAGAAATGATTATTACGGATTCGAAAATGAAGGCATAGCTTACAAAACAATTTGAAATAATAAAAGGCGCGTTATCTCAACGTGCCTTTTATTATTTCAAAACTTGCGACATATCAAATTCACTATGGGTTCCGCTTATTTCACGAAACTCTTTCTCGTGGCTTCCAACGAGTTTAAATAACATTTCTCCCTGAGCAAAAGGAATTAAACTATCCGTATGAGAATGGCAAACAAGCACAGGAGCTTTCGCATTCGGAGCTATCGAAGATGTGTTTAATAAGCTACCACCAAACAGGCAAAATATATTATATTTTTCTTCACACATTTTTTTCATACTATAAAAGGTATTTACAGTAATTACCTTTTTAAGTTCTGGATAATGAGTTGCTGCATACATGGCTGGTGAACCTCCCATTGAGTGTCCTATGACAACAATATTTTTAAGATCAATATTTTTTTCTTTTAAATATTTGAGCGCAACATCCACTGTTTCGTAAATATTTTCGGTGTTGGGCTCACCGGTTGATTTTGAATAACCAGGATATGCAGGAGAACAAATATTTCCGAAAAGATGTAAATCGCTGATCAATTTTGGCAAACGCCCTGCATTACCGTGAAGATAGAGGTAAGTGATTTTTGCAGTATCATTAGGTATCCACAAAATATCTATATTATCGCCTCCTTTATTTTTTCTGAATTCCTGAACTAGCTTCTGCTCAAATAGAGTGTTTTTACTCTTATCTGTTTTATAAATCATTTTGGGCGAAATGATAAGCAGTGCATAACACGCTAACAACCACAAAACAACCAACACTATTAATGTCTTGATTATTCGTTTTACTGTTTTGTTCATGGGAGATTTTTTATTTTCAGCAAAAATAACACTATTTACTATGCGTGCATATTAAATAAATTTATTATAGCTAAAATTTACATTGCTAGCAATACTGCCATCATTGCTTATATTTTCAATTACATACATTTTATCTTTCGCAATGTATCTGCCCGCTGGAACAACAGTTGGAAAA
>CAIXIP010000116.1 GCA_903919535.1 uncultured Bacteroidota bacterium
CTGGAACATTATTATGGAGCAATGCAGGAACAACAGGTTCAATCACTGTTACAACTGGAGGAGCATACACTGTAACTCAAACATCCGGTGGATGTACAAGTGTTGCAGGAAGTGCAACAGCTGCACCGTTAGCTATTCCTTCTACACCAGCAGTAACTGTTGTTAACAACTGTGGCAACTCAGTTTTATCAACTACAGCTCCAGGAACATTATTATGGAGCAATGCAGGAACAACAGGTTCAATCACTGTTACAACTGGAGGAGCATACACTGTAACTCAAACATCCGGTGGATGTACAAGTGTTGCAGGAAGTGCAACAGCTGCACCATTGGTTATTCCAAGTGTTTCATTGGGAACTATTACAAGCCCAATGTGTATTAACAACCCTTCTGTAACTTTAGTTGGTAATCCATCTGGAGGTATTTATTCTGGAACAGGTGTGACTGGCGGTAATTTTAACCCATCAGTTGCAGGTTCAGGAACATTTACTTTAACATATAATTACACCGCTGTTAATACTTGCTCAGCAAGTGCTACTCAATCTGTTACTGTAGATTTATGTACAGGAGTAACTGAATCAACAAGCAATTTGGTGTCAGTATATCCAAATCCAGCTAATGATTTAATCAATATCGTTTTAGATGCATCTTTAATCAACAATACTAGAATTGAAATCTATGATGGTATTGGAAAATTAGTTGCTTCAGAAAAAGTTAATAATGAAAGTACAACCATTAACATAAATTCTTTTGAAAATGGAATTTACACATTAAGGGTTATTTCAAGCAACAAACAAATAGTAAGTCGTGTAGTAAAAAACTAATTCGATAATTATTAAAAAAGGAAGCGCCCTTCGGTAACGAAGGCCGCTTCCTTTTTTTATAAGTGCACTCTGTAAATTAAATTTTGTTGTTTTGGTGTGTCAATTTATAAACAGGAAGGAAAGAGACAGGATAAGTTCATTGAGAGATTATTATATATCCATTTCGAGCAAAGCGATGGCTTTAGTATAATTTAGATTATACAACTAGAATAATAGTATGAACTTAGATCTAATAGCAGTGAATATCAAATTTGATACTAGCTCAATTCCATTCACTATAGCAGACAAATAATAACAATCATGCTTTTGTAAAGAAAGAATGCACACAGAATAACTTATGGAAATCTAGTTCAGATATTAAGTGTTGATACAAGAATATCTGTAACGCATTTTGTTATTGTTATAAAACACGCTAAAAAGCAGTTGTAAAAATTAAGGAGGGTTCAATAAAATGAATAGCAAAACCAGATAAAAAGCCTGATCCTTAATACGAGAAATCTATTTTTGTAATTCTATTCAGTTGCTTCGGTAATAATATTTTTTAATTCGTCAGATTGAAAAACCTTATAATTTCCATTTTCATCCGAATAAATTAAATAGGCCAATAGCTCATGATGTTCAGATAAAAATTTTACTGACTTGTCAAGCCCCATTACCATAAAAGCGGTTGCGTATGCGTCAGCAGTCATACAATCACCTACAAAAAGAGTTGCGCTTAAAAGGGTGTTATGCGCAGGATAGCCTGTTTTGGGATTGATTTCATGAGAATAACGAACGCCATTTTCAATATAAAATTTTCTATAATTTCCAGAGGTATTTAGTGCTCTATTCTCAAGCTTTACTATTGCCTTAAGTGGGTTGCTTCCTTCAGCGTTATCAAGTGGTTTTTCTATCCCTACTTTCCAATTATCACCATTTGTTTTTTTACCTTTTGCATAAACTTCTCCTCCAATTTCAACGATATAGTTGTTGATTTTTTTGGAGTCCAGCAAGCGAGAAACTAAGTCGACAGAGTAGCCTTGAGCTAAGGCATTAAAATCAAGTTTAATCCTAGGGTCCTTTTTGATTATCTTTCCATCTTTCATTTCAACCAGTTGGTAACCAACAAATTTAACAAGGCTATCAACCATTGCGCTATCCATCTTTGCTTTTTTCTTGAAACTAAACCCCCATCCTCTAACTAATGGTCCAACAGTGCAGTCGAAATACCCGTCAGTTGCTTTTGAAACTTCTAAACATTTATTGTAACACACTTTAAAATATTCATCAAGTACTACGTTTTTTTCATTATTGTTAACTCTTGAAATGATAGAAGTAGAATCCCAAAGTGAAACAGATTTGTCAAAATTTTTGAGAAGTGTTTCTATTTCAGGGAAAAAATTTCTGTTTTTTTCATCATAGTAAGTTACATTATAAGTAGTGCCCTGCGCCCTTCCGCTTATTCTAACGGGTTCTTGCTGGGAGAAAGTGCGTATTGAGATTGAAAGAAGTAAAACAGAAGTAAAAAGCAGCTTTTTCATAAAATTTAAGTTGATTTAAGAGCCCTAAAATTAGGCAAAAACTAGCAGTAAATCAAATTCAAAAACTATAACAGTAGATGGATTTTGCGTGTAAAAAAGCCACGATTAAAAATAAAATGGCTCAACGCTATTCCCTACTATAAGTTTTAATATTATTTCTTACGAAACCACCGAAAAGCTATTGTATCTCATACTTTAAATAAGTTATTATGACGACATTTGGGTAGATTTTTTAATTAAATTTTCAGTGAAAAAAAATTCAGTGAAAAAAAATCACTTCTCCCTTTGTTAATCCTGCTCGCTGGCATTGGTATTACAGTTACTATTGCTTATTATTTAGTTCGAGACATGGAGGCCGTGAAAAGAATTGAATATCACTTGGTTTGCAATGAAATAGGAACAAAAATACATACCCGTTTGCATTCACATGCCCAACTTTTGAGAAGTGGCTCAGCTTTATTCAGTGCAACCGATACAGTAACAAGAGATAACTGGAAAACTTTTATTGAAAATAGTAAAATTGAAAAAAACTTGCCAGGTATTCAAGGGGTTGGTTTTGCATGCATCATTTCTAAAGAACAATTACAAGAGCACATTGAACACATTAAAAAAGAAGGGTTTTCAACGTATAGTGTAAGTCCAAATTTTGCTAGAGATGTGTATACTTCAATCGTTTATATCGAACCATTTAATTTTAGAAATCAACGAGCTTTTGGTTACGATATGTTTTCTGAACCTGTAAGGCGAAAAGCGATGGAACAAGCCCGCGATAATGATGTTGTTTCCTTATCAGGAAAGGTTTTACTTAAACAGGAAACCGAAACAGATTTGCAGGCAGGAGTATTAATGTATGTGCCTATATATAGTAAAAACAAGTCTGTTAATACAGTTGAAGAACGTAGGTCTGCTATTATTGGTTGGGTTTATAGTCCTTATCGGATGAATGATTTAATGAAGGATATTTTAGAAAGCAGAAGCAATGAAATAGAGAATAAAATTACTTTATGTGTATATGACGATTCCATTTCAAATCAATCACTTCTATTTGCTAGTCAACGTGACAAACTTCTTATTGATACTAATTCATCTGAAAGAATATTTAATATCCCAATCGAATTTAATGGCAAAAAATGGCTGCTTCGCTTTAGACAACCAAATAATCAAAACCCTTATCTCTACAGCAAAGTTTTGGGTGAATTAGCAAGTGGTATAGTAATTAGCTTCTTAGTATATTTTTTAATTTTAATACTGCTAACTCTGAGAAAGAGGGCACAAAATCTGGCAGAAAAATTAACCTCCGACTTAAAAGAAAGTTCCACAAAACATGAAGAATTATCAGATTTGTTGGAATCAATAATTGACCATGTTCCCGGACTTTTATTTTATAAAGACAAAGAAAACCGATTCATTCGGGTAAACAAATACATTGCCCTCGCACATGGAAAAGAAAAGTCGGAAATGGAAGGCAAAAACCTTAATGAATTTTATACGAAAGAGGAAGCAGAAAAATATTTTCAGTCTGATTTATCAGTGATAAATTCTGGTGTTGCTCAATTAGACATTGAAGAAACTTGGTCAACAATGTTCGGTGTGAAATGGCTTAATACAAACAAAATTCCATTTCGTAATTCTGCAGGGGAAATAATTGGTGTTATCGGAATTTCAATGGATATCTCAGATCGTAAGAAAGCAGAGGAACTCATTATAAAGCAAAATAATGAATTAATAAAACTCAATGCCGACAAAGACCGTTTTATATTTATTCTCGCCCATGATTTAAAAGGTCCTTTTAATAATGTCATCAGTATGCTAAACATACTGGAAGAAAATATCCGAAATCACGACACCGATGATATTGAAAAACATATAAATATGGTAAGTGTTTCAGCTGTTAAGGTTTATAATCTGTTGGAAGACATTTTATCTTGGATAAAGGCGCAATCAGACAAATTCCCAGTCGAACTAGAGGAGATAAGTTTTGAAAAAATATTTGCTGATGTAATTGAAAATGTAAAATTAACTGCAGATAATAAAAACATTTCCATCAATTATTCTATTGCGGATAACATAAATATTCATGCTGATAAAAACATGATGACCGCAATTGTTAGAAACCTTGTAAATAATGCAATCAAATTTACAAATAAAGGAGGTTGCATTAATATTAACGCTGCATCAAGCCCTTCAGGAATTATTGTAACTGTATCGGATAATGGAGTAGGAATTGAACCTGAAAGAATGAAAAGGTTATTTGACATTTCTCAAACGCAAACAACCCTTGGAACAAATAATGAAAAAGGTACAGGATTAGGTTTGTTGATCTGTAAAGAACTTGTAGAAAAGCATGGCGGTAAAATCTGGGTAGAAAGTAAATTAGGAAATGGTACTACTTTTAAATTTTCAATTCCAATATCCAATCAAAAGGAATAAATATATTTTAAAATATAGCCTTTCAAATAAATTGAACCCATGCAAATAGTATAACATAGTTTACCTTGATGCCTTCCTTGTAACACTTTCTATCCCCTAAGCTTGCTGGCGGTACTATGGAAAATATTGCAGTAAAAATGCTTTCAATTATTTTTGATTGAACTCTTATAAATTCTCTCTTATCTGTTTGGTGGGATACTTTAAAAAAACAGAGCATTTTAATTAACCAGCACTTTTTAAATTATTTATAAAAAAGAGTGTTTTGATATTTACAATATGCTGCACAATTTGAGTGTAAAAATTTGGTCGACATCTAGTCGACATCTACTAGTATCGAAATAATTGAATTATTGCGTAAACACATTTTTAAAAATTTACCTCAAGCGAGTTTTTTTATAAACCAAAGTAAAGGCATACAATGAATAAAAAAAACAAGGCTAATGTGAATGGGTAAAATATTTTTAGATCTCTGTAATTCATAAAACAATAAAATAATTTCACGTACCATCTTGATTTTCACACATTATGCCACAATACAAAATGATTAATTTATAGATACTTATAAAATAGTTGAATTTTGTTTTTTCCAGAATTTGGAAAATTTTCTTTGAAATAGAATGGAAATTAATTCAAGCGAAAAAATAGGCCTGCTCAAAATTTCCATGAAAAATTCTGCGTTGTAACCTATAAGTTGAATTTATAGAACTATCTGAGTGATTTCTAAGGTGTCAAAAATTATTACCTTCTATATATTGGATTTGATGATTGAATAAACGATTGTTTTTTTACTTCCGA
>CAIXIP010000117.1 GCA_903919535.1 uncultured Bacteroidota bacterium
AAGCTGATTGATGATGTTGTAAAGGATTTTCAATCTAAAGGAACTAGCATTTTTAATAAGATTTACAGTATTTATACTCGTGATGCTGAAAAATCATTTGAAGAAATTAATCGTAGCTTAAATAAATGATGCTAATTCCTATGTAAATACCTTCAAATATTCATTCATATTAAATAAATATTTTATGCTGAAAAATAATTTAGTAAACAAATCAATCGAGCTTTGCAAATCTATAAGAGCAGATCTTACATCAGGTGCACTTAAAAACACAACTTTTACTGGGGTTACCAAAGATTTAAATGACGCATTCAAACTGGAATTCAATGACACCCCAAATCAATGTTTCAACAAGGAACTTAAAAAATTAAAAAACGAAAATAAGCTGATTGCTAAACTTGAAAACAAGTCAATTAATTTTATTCAAGTTCGTTCGGGTCAACCTTCGAGGTCTTTTACATGGGCGACCCTATATTCATTTCCTGGCAAAACAGAAGATAAACAAAAAAAATATTACAGAACGAGTATTCAGTATTTTATTCTTGTTTCAGAAGGGGGAATAAAATTTGGCTTAGGATATGGTTCTGATGTAAAGGAT
Organism: uncultured Bacteroidota bacterium; assembly: GCA_903919535.1. GTDB lineage: Bacteria > Bacteroidota > Bacteroidia > 2-12-FULL-35-15 > 2-12-FULL-35-15 > 2-12-FULL-35-15. The sequence continues at coordinate 596 of CAIXIP010000117.1, forward strand.
GATTTTGAAGTAGTTAAAAAAGTAAAAGAGTCACCTGAAATTGCAAAAGTGCTATATCAAGTACTAAGTGAAAATGATGAAATTACTTTTTTTAATCGTCAGGTTGAATGCCTTGATATGATGCCTCGAAAAGAGGATAAGGTAATAATTGATAATCCTGAAAAATTAATTAAAGACTGGTGTTCAAAAACTGAAATATTAGGTTTTATATCAGCGGATAATATCCCTGCAAATCCAGAAGCAATAATTGATAAAGTTTTAAAGAAATTAGCTAATGTATTTGATATGATTTGTTTATTAATTTATGGTGAAGGTGAAGGTGGTGAAGGTGAAGGTGGTGAAGGTGAAGGTGGTGAAGGTGGTGAAGGTGGTGAAGGTGGTAATGGAGAAGATGATAATGGAAAAGATGATAATGGAGAAGATGATAATGGAGAAGATGATAATGGAGAAGATGCTGGTGGTGATGGTAAACCTAAACTTTTTAAAATTTCAGAAGAAAAATATGGAGATTTAAAATTTCAATTCAAGAATATTATCTTAAAAGGTGTTCCTGGCACAGGAAAATCTAGGTTAATTGATGAGATAATTGAACATAATTTAAAATTAAAAACTTATCCGAATAACATTTTAAGAATCAATATTCATTCAGCTTCTACAAATGCAGACCTAATGAGAGGTATTGGGATAACTGCAAAAGGAGGGCAAATTAAATATGGTGAGAAGCGTGGACTAATCTTAAATTTATTCTTAGAAGCTACAAAGCACCCTTATCAACCTTTTGTTTTAATATTAGAAGAAATACAGGAAAACAGTTTAAATGAATTAATTGGGGACTTAATATACCTTATCGAATTGAAAAAAAGAGTTGATTTAGTAGAATTAATAGGGAAAAGACTTCTTCTCGAGTATGAAAATGAAGAAAAACTTATTGAAGCTGCAAATTCTTTAGATCCCGATTTAAATTATGTCACAGTGCCTTATTTAGTTTCGTCTGTAACAAAATATAGAAAGATGATTTTCCCTGCTAATATTTATGTTTTTTGTACATCAAATTATAGAAACGATAGAAAAATAATTGAGGATAATTTGTTAAGAAGATTTGAGGTAATAGAATTACAACCTAGAAATGAAATAGTAAAAGATGCTGATGTAGGTGTATTTTTAGGAGAACTAAATAACAGCATACTAGAGCAATTTAAGGATCTAGAAGTTCATCCTGACAGGTTTTTGATAGGCCACTCTGTGTGGCTAAATGTCGTGTCTGCCGAAATGTTTTATATATCATTTTTAAAAGTTGTGGTCGATTTTAAAGAAATTAAAGAAGTTTATTGGGTAGATTTTAAGAATATAATAGATAGAGTGAAAAAATGGCCATTTTCTGTTGATTTATCTAAATTGAATAGCTATTCTGAAATGATTAAATTTCTGCAAGATATTGCCTACAAAGAGTTTATAAAATATTAAATAAAATACTGTGGCAGATCATAAGGTCATAAAATTATTTATTAAAGAAGAGAAAAACATTTTGAGTTTTTTTGCTGAAAATAATATTTCATTAAGTCAGCCATTGATAGATAATCTAGTTAAAATATCAACCAGGGTCAATAATAATTATATAGGCTATTATCAATTTAAAATTAATGACATCTACTATAAAATATTTATTGTTCCTAAAATATTTGA
>CAIXIP010000118.1 GCA_903919535.1 uncultured Bacteroidota bacterium
TAGTCCCTGTTGGTATTAAAGCAGGTGTAATCAACGGTATACAAATCATAAATGGGAAACCTGCAATTAATGATATAGATACTGTTACGCTTTACGTTGGGCCAAAAAATCAGGAAGAATGGAAGGATTATGTTTTGAGTTTAAAACCAAAGCGTGTAATCTTTAATCCTGGAACAGAAAACGAAGACTTTGAACAATTGCTCCGTATCAATAATATTGAACCTATTGAAGCATGTACATTAGTAATGCTTTCCATAGGCAATTTCTAAAATCAAAAAATCCCGAACTGTTTTAACAGAACGGGACATTTTTGAAAATTTTAATCACAAACAAAACAAAAGGCTATTTCTTTTTATTTTCAATAACTGAAGCAGGCTGCAGCGATGTTTTTACTCGAACATCTTTTTTTGCAAACTTCTTGTTTTTTGAAGAAGATACGATGTGGTTTGAAGTTGTTTCCTTTTTTTGAGCAGGTGTTTGTGTTTCTTTTTTTACAGCGGTTTGTTTTTTATTTTCATCTTGGGGAGTTGTTGATTTAAGATGAGGAGCACTTGCAAAACTTGCTGCCGAAAACATTCCAACAAAGGCGAACATTAAACTTAACTTTTTCATTTTTATAGATTTTTGAAGTTTATAAAAAAGGAAATGCAATGTTTGTGCCAGAAAAGGGGAAGTCGATGTTAAACTATGTTAAGCCAATTCATCAATTGAATCAAGAATGACTTTACAGGCAAATGTAATTTCGTCTTCTGAAATGGTAAGAGGTGGTGCTATTCGCATAGAATTTGCATTGAACAGGAACCAATCAACAATAAGCCCTTTTTCAATACATTTATCAATAATATTTTTATTCTGTTCGTAGCTTTCAAATTCGATAGCAAGTAATAATCCTTTGCCATTAATAGACCTTATTTTAGGATGTATTAAAAGTTTGCGAAACAATTTTTCAAAAGCTTCAACTCGATCAACTAATTTCTCATCCAACAATACACTTAAAGTGGCAGAACTTGCAGCACAGCAAACCGGATTTCCGCCAAACGTGGTAATATGCCCCAGTATTGGATTAGTGCTAAGTGAATTCATGATCTCTTTCGATGCGACAAAAGCCCCAATTGGCATCCCTCCACCCATTCCTTTTGCTAAACATAGTATATCAGGAACAAAATTGTAATGCTCAAAAGCAAATAACTTACCTGTCCGTCCAAAACCACATTGTATCTCATCTGCAACAAGCAAGGCTCCGACTCTATCGCATTGTTCACGAAGTTGTTTTAAAAAATCTTTTTCAGGAACAATTGCACCCGCTTCACCTTGAATCGTTTCAACAATAACACATGCTGTACGATTTGTAATTTCTTTTAAATTCTCAAAATTATTATAATCAATTTGTTTAGTGTCAGGCAATAAAGGGCGAAAAGCACTTTTAAATTCTTCATTTCCCATAATGCTTAAACTACCTTGAGTGCTTCCATGGTAAGCATTTTTGAAGGAAACAATTTCTGTTCTTCCTGTAAAGCGTTTTGCCAATTTCATGGCACCTTCTATTGCTTCGCTTCCTGAATTGACAAAATACACGGAACTTAAATTATCGGGTAATACATCTGATAAAGCCTTTGCTAATATCACTTGCGGACTTTGAATATATTCTCCATAAACCATCAAATGCATATATTTATCTAACTGCCCTTTGATTGCATCAACCACTTTTGGATGGCGATGCCCCACATTTGACACAGAAATACCGGAAATAAGATCTAGATAAGGTTTGCCAGAAATATCATACAAAAAAACGCCTTCAGCTTTAACAATTTCAAGTGCTAATGGAGTTTCGCTGGTTTGTGCAAGATGATCAAAAAATAATTGGCGCTGTGTTAACATTTGACAAAGTTAAATAATTTTAAATTCTTAATTTGGCTGAATAAATATCTAAGATGCTTTATACGATTTTAAAAACTTTGATGAAGATTACCAGAAGTGTATTCTTCCGTTCAATTACTATTCGTAATAAAGAATTGATACCTTCCAAAGGACCGTTGCTTGTTTTAGCAAATCATCCAAGTACGTTTATGGACCCGATAGTTATTGCAACAATACTTGACCGGAAAGTGTTTTTTTTAGCGAAAGGCGAATTATTTAAAAGTCCATTTGCTAAATGGCTTCTGCCGAAATTCAATATGATTCCTGTTTATCGTAAGCAGGATGATCCTTCCCAAATGAATAAAAATGACGACACATTTAAAAAATGTTTCGAACATTTAGAAAAAGGTGGTGCTATTTTAATGTTTCCTGAAGGAATAAGTATCACAGAAAGGAAATTAAAACCAATTAAAACTGGTGCAGCGCGTATTGTTTTAGGTGCTGAAGCCCGTAATAATTTTGAGTTAGGTGCTCAAATTATCAATATTGGATTGAATTATGAAAATCCACACAAATTCAATCGACACTTATTTATTAATATCAATAAGCCTTTACAAGTAAAAGAATATAAAGAGATATATGCTGCAGATTCTTTTAAGGCAGCAGAATTGTTATCCGAAGAAATTCGAAAACAACTTGAAAAATTAGTTATTGCGATTGAAGATAAAAAAACAGATGAGCTGGTAAATGATATAGAAACATTATATAAATATACCATTTCGAAAGAAATAGGAATAAAGAGCGAAGACAAATCAACAGAATTTTTAATCACAAAAGGCATACTGGAAACTGTAAATTATTATAAAATTTTACAACCTGCTCGTGTTGAAGCAATGCGAAAAAGAATTAAAGTATATTTTGAGAATCTTCATCAATTGGGTTTAACAGACGATGATTTAGATACGAATGAAAAAAACAATTCGTTTTTTGGAAGTAACATAAAAGCATTTTTAATTCTTTTCTTTGGTTTTCCTGTTTGGCTATTCGGAGCAGTAAACAATTTCCTTCCATTTGAAATTCCAGGATGGATAGCAAAAAAAATCAGTAAATCTATTGAATACAAAGGTGCGATAGGAATGGTTGGAGGGATGTTTACATTTGCAATTTTTTACACGGTTCAGATTATATTAATTTGGAAATTATCTCACAATCAGCTAATAACACTTTTTTACGGATTAAGCCTGCCATTAAGTGGCTTGTTTGCTTATTGGTATTGGCACACCATTAATAAAATTCGCACAAAATGGGTGTTAATGATGTTGTTCTATAAAAAGAGCGTATTTATCTCTAACCTTATTTCGGAACGCGAACAAATCATCGCAGAATTCGACAAAGCAAAAAACGAATACGCCCAATCAAACACAAACAAATAATTTACATCCTCTTCTCAAGAAAATTCAAGTATTCGCTCTTTAATTCTGAATATATTTTTTCGAAAATATTCATTTGTCTTCTCATCACAGCATGATCAGCAAATAGTTCGTCTTCGATGTGTTTAGGATGTTCTTTTGCATAAATCGATATCCATTGTTCATGAATATTTAGATCATGGTTTAGCATGTCCAATTTTTCCTTTTGAACAAAAAATTGATTTTGAAAATGCTCAATTTCTTTTCGAATATCATTTCCTGAGTTTCGGCTGGCAATTTCTTCTAATCTCTTCACAAATATTTTTAATTCATCCTTGTAGAACATTACTTCTTCAAGCCATTTTGTATGGTCTTGATGTAAATAATTCAAGGGTTTCCGATTCATTGATAAAGTAGCCATAATTTTATTGTTTTTAGAAGTTTCATAACAAAACTACTATCGCATTTTTTTTTGAGTAATGATGCATTTCATTTAAAATCTTGATTTTAATCAATATAAAAAACGATGGCAAAATGAATCGCCATCGTTTTTTATATTTTTCAATTTTTTTTATTTTTTTATTTTTCTTTTAATAAATCTGTAAAGGAAAAAACTTGTAAAACCTATTATCAACCAAAGTGGCCATGCATAAACCAGACCAACTACAAATGTTAAAAACCCACTCCATCCATTTCCGAATGCGCTTCCAAGTCGGCCAAAGAACCCCGGTTTATCTGTTGGCGTATATTCAAACTCCTGATGAACGTTTATGTTAATTGTGCTGTAATCAACTTGATCCGATAGATACTTCAATTCTCCTTCCTTTGCTTCTATTTCTTCACGTATCTCACCTATTTTTTGTTCAATCTCTAAAATATCAGAAACCTTTGAAGCTTTCTGTAAAATATCCAAGTAACGTTTTTCAATTTCTTTCTTTGATTTTAGTCGCGACTGTATATCAACAAACTCTGCAGTAACATCTTCAGCGGAAATGTTTTTCGAATTTACATTATTTGCTACAGCTAATAATTTTGATACCATGGAATCAAAGTCTTTATTCACAACTCGAATTATCATGTCGTTTGTAATACTGTAAGTTGTGTTTTGTTCATTTTCGCTTCCAATATATCCGTTTCCTGATTTTACTATTTTTTCAATCTCAATTCGTGCTTTTTTATAATCATCAACTGTGATATTCAAATCTGCTGTCTTTTTTATTTTTGAAGGGATTTTAATTGAAACAGTGCTCGAATAATTACTTCCAGTAGCAATCTCTTCATCAGAAATTATTGGTGGTGTAAATTTGACAGTTTCCATTATTGGCGGGGGAGCCGCCATATCCATTGGTGATAATGATGCTTTTTCTTCCATTGAAGGACCAAAATCAACGCTTTTTGACTTGCCACCACAAGATGTTAGCATTACAAATGCCAGAATGAGCGAATACATAGTTTTCATTTTTAGAGTTTTTTAAAGGTTAACGCTTTTGTTTTGGTATTATTTCAAAATCTGATGCAATTAATAAAAAAATCCATAAACAATTCTTATTAATTTTGCATCCTTAAAACACTTCAAAAAATTTGAAGTGCATCAAAAAATAAATTAATAAACATATTATGAGTATTTGGTTTAAGCCCTACGAATTAGAAGATATTAAATGGACAACAAAAAACACCTTGGCAGAAGCCATAGGCATTGAGTTAACGGAGCTAACTGAAAACTCGTTAAAGTGTAAAATGCAGATCACTAACAACACAAAGCAATCAATGGGCATTTTGCATGGAGGTGCTTCTGCTGCATTGGCTGAAACACTGGGAAGTATTGCATCTAATCTTATTGTGGATTACAATAAATACGTTTGCGTAGGACTCGATATAAATGCAAATCATATTCGTTCAGTAAAGGACGGATTTGTTTATGCAGAAGCAAAACCAATACATATTGGGAAAAAAACACATGTTTGGGGAATCGAAATTTCAAATGAAGAGGGTAAAATTGTTTGTATAAGTCGACTTACAATGGCTGTATTAAATGCACCTTCCGATAGAAGTTATCTTGGACAAGGGCCACAACAATAGCTAAATGAAACTAGTATTATCATCCACTATTAAATACTTCTTCGGCTGTTTAGCTATTTGTTTTTCTGTTTTTCAATTGCATTCACAGTCAACATCAAAGTTGAATTCTGTTATTGAAAATTTAAAAAAAGATAATGCTTTGAAGCATGCCAGCTGGAGTATTTGTGTAATGAATACAAAAAAAGATTCTGCAATTGCCGAATATAATAGTACGATGAGCCTTGTCCCTGCAAGCACAATGAAAATTGTTACTACGGGAGCAGCTTTATCTATTCTTGGAAGCAATTTTAAATTTGAAACAAAAATTCAATATGATGGCACATTTGATTCTATAAGCGGAGTACTGAAAGGTAACCTTTATATTACAGGTGGTGGAGACCCAACGCTTGAATCAGAATATTTTAAAGATAAAAAAGACACTCTTTCTATAACTGAAAAATGGGCTTTCATTTTAAAAGCAAAAGGGATAAAAAAAATTGATGGAGCTATAATAGGTGATGCAAGTGTTTTTGAGGATAATATGGTTCCATCGCAATGGATTTGGGGGGACATGGGGAATTATTTTGGAGCAGGAGCTTGCGGGTTAACATTTCATGATAATAAATACACCCTTTATTTTAAATCAGGAGCAACAGGAACAAAAACTACAATCAATAAAATACTTCCTGATGTTTTAGGTTTGCAAATAGTAAACAATGTAAGCTCTGGTGGAAATGACGACAATGCATTTGTATATGGCTCTCCTTATAACAATTATAGATTTGTTCAAGGGACAATACCTCCCAGTAAAAACAATTATGAAGTAGAAGGTTCTATTCCTGACCCAGCTTTATTTTGTGCTCAATCATTAGAAAGTTCTCTGAAAATAATTGGAATTAATGTAACCGAAAAATCAACAACAATAAGAGCTTTGAAAGAAGCAAATGAATTTTCGGAAGCTAATAGACGAACATTTTTTATTAACTACTCTCCTACCCTTGATAAAATAGTGTATTGGACCAATCTAAAAAGTATAAATTTATATGCTGAGCATCTTTTAAAGTACATCTCTTATAAAAAAACAAATTTTGGATGCGAATCACAAGGTACTGATATCGTAACTAATTTTTGGAAAAACAAGGGAGTTGATGTTAGTGGTTTTTTTATGAATGATGGTTGTGGTTTGGCGAGAGCAAATGTGATCACTACAAAAACTGAAACTCAGATTTTACGAATTATGACTAAGGATAAAAATTTTAATGCTTTTTTTAATTCATTGCCCATTGCTGGAAAGTCAGGGTCTCTGGGTGGGTTATGCGAAGGGACTTGTGCTGAAAACAACTTGCGCGCTAAGAGTGGATACATTACACGTGCTCGTGGATACGCTGGTTATGTGAAAAATAAAAAAGGTGAATTGCTATGTTTTTCGTTGCTGGCAAACAACTACGATTGCACACCTACCGAAATGAAATTAAAACTCGAGAAATTACTTATCGCTATTGCCGAATCGGAATAAATATCTTTTAGTATGCTAGCTTTTGAATTATTTTTTAACATTTCACTTCTCAAAATATCCCCTTCTGCCACATAGAACAAATATCCATAGTAATTGCAACACTATAATGAATGGCAACTCCAAGCCAGATACTTCGGCTTTTTAAACTTAATGTTCCTAATACAACTCCTGCGATTATAGCGGCAATTGTTTCGGGTAAAGGCTTCCCAAAATGAATCATGCAATAAGGGATGGTCATCACAAAAACGGAATAGAATCCAAATCTTTGCTTGGTACCATGAAGCATAAAGCCGCGAAAGAAAAATTCGAGTGCAAAAAACTGAATGAAATAAAATAACTCCCAAATCAATAAGTTTGGATAAACGGATTCGCCTTTTAAAATGTTGTAAAAAGGGTAACGAGCCTGAAAACTTTCGGTACGAGAGAAAAATAAGACCAAGGGAATCATCACACATAACATCAATAGATAAATTTTATAATCACTAAACGCACCTTTGAAACTTAATCCATAAGACGAGAATTTTTCTTTGAAAACAAATTTTATTAAGATAATTGGGGGCAATAAATAAAAGAAAATAACTGTAGAAACCCAATACAACAACCGGTATAATTCAGCATTTTTATTGATGGTACAAAGGTTCTCAAAAGTGTTTGACAAGTTTGTTAAACCTGCATTGTCAAGAAAAAAAAGCATTAATTTAAAATCACCCAAATACTTAATCATCGTTAATGAAAAAGCTACGGTAATGCAAATTAATATTACTTTATAATCGGGCTTTGTTTGCGCTTTAATTTCGCTTTCGGCTGAAGAATAGGCAGTTGTAAAGATGTTTTTAATCATAATTATTTGTAAACCATGCTTGATAGAGATCAGAAATATATATCATATCAGTGTTTCCTTTGTATCCATTTTCAGAAGCTACTTTCTGTAATTTTTTTGAATTTAAAAATTGTGTTTGTTTGCCGGTTTTTAGATCAATGAGAAAATATGAAATTTCGGGTTCATTATTATTTAATTCTGTATTTGTTCTATCTATTTTCAACAATAGGAAATGGCTATCGTAAGCTAACTGCGAAATATGATCGATCATTGGAAGATCAGGTTGAACAATATTAATAAGATTAAAGTTGTAGTTTTTGTATTCAAATGCATATGGATAAATAAAAGGTAGTGTATCATTTTCTCCATCTTGGATCTGTTTCGAAAAAGCAGAATAAAAGTCTGCTGTAACAGAAGTTTCATATCTTAAACTCACTAATGTTTTAAGGCTATCTATTAACTTCTTCCGTTCTGTTTTGGAATGATCAAACGAATCTTCTTTAGTAGTAACTATATTGTTTTCTTCTTGCTTCACCCATTCGATACCTGATTTAACTTTATTTTCAACTCTTTCAACTATTTGAACTACCGAAAAAACAACCACTGAAATAGAGATGACGAAACTAATAGCCCAATATGCTGCGTTTTCATTCTTCCCAGCAACTAATGAAAGTATGGCGAACATGAGAGTTACCAGAGTGGCTATTCCACCGATTATGATTCCAATAAGAGAAAATGCGAAAAAAATAGAAATTGATACCATATTACTTATTTACAATTTCAGCAAAAATACACCATTATTCTTGTTTTGGAAGATTAGGCAAATAAAAAGGAATCAATAAAGAATTGATTTCCAATATAGATAAAGGGAATAATTGTTTTTTTGAATTATTTTTTTGTTGGATTGGAAAATAAAGCTATTTTTGCAGTCCAATTCTGAGGAATATCGTTTAGAATTGTACTATTTTGAGGTTTGGTAGTTCAGCTGGTTAGAATGCCTGCCTGTCACGCAGGAGGTCGCGGGTTCGAGTCCCGTCCAGACCGCTCAAAATGCAAAAGTCTCGCAGAAATGCGAGACTTTTTTGTTTCTACTAATTTAAATCCAACTAAATATAGTTACTGTAATAGAATATTCACATTATAAAATATGAATATTAAAAAAAACTTTAACCAAATATTATTTTATTAGTTATAAGGAAATTACAACTATTAGTTGTAAAAGTATA
>CAIXIP010000119.1 GCA_903919535.1 uncultured Bacteroidota bacterium
GTTATCCTAAAAATATTTGCAATCGAATTCAAATATTTCACTCGCTCATTTAATAATTCAGGGTTTTTATATTTTTTAACTTCAGAAACAGTAAGGGTATATTTATTAGGCGTTTGAGAAGATTTTTTCAACTCTACGGTTTTCAAATTTTCCTTTTCCATAACCTTTGAAACCTTAGTTAATGTAAGCTCTGAGGTGTCACCATAAGTGTATTCCCAAAGGAGCTCTTGCTTTGTATCAATATCTAAAGTTTTTAATCGGGTATAGAAACGCTTTATATTATTCAGGTCAACTTGTTCTGATTTCGTTTGAGAGAAAGCCGACTGAACAAAAGAAAGAATAAAGAAAATCAAAAGTGTTTTTTTCATCACACTAAATTTTAATAATTTTATTCAATTACTTTTCCTGAAGAAAAATCAAATTAAGCATACACTTCTTTCTTACTCGATTTTAGTGTATTCATTAACAATGATGCGATAGTCATCGGTCCTACTCCACCTGGTACAGGTGTAATGAATGAAGCTTTAGCAGCAACTTCATCATATTTAACATCACCCAATAATTTAAATCCTGTTTTAGTTTTATCCGAAGGAACACGAGTAATTCCAACATCAATAATTACAACTCCATCTTTCACCATATCAGCTGTAACAAATTCGGGCTTACCAAGCGCAACAATTAAAATATCAGCTTTAAGTGTAAATTCTTTTAGATCGGGAGTGCGACTATGACATAATGTAACCGTGCAGTTTCCTGGATTTGTATTGCGTGCCATTAAAATACTCATTGGTGAACCAACTATGTGGCTTCTGCCAATCACGACACAATGCTTGCCTGCTGTTTCAATTTTATAACGTTCCAGCAATTGCATAATTCCAAATGGTGTTGCAGGAAGGAAAGTTGGTAAATTTAAGGCCATACGACCTACATTTTGAGCATGAAACCCATCAACATCTTTCTCTGGTGCAATCGCCTCGATAATTTTATGTTCATTAATATGTTTTGGAATCGGCAATTGAACAATGTATCCATCTAGATCAGCATCTGAATTCATTTCTTTAACTTTTGCTAGTAGTTCTTGTTCAGTAGTTGTTGCCGGCATTCTAACCAAAGTTGATTTAAAACCAACTTTTTCGCAAGCCTTTACTTTTGCTGCAACATAGGTTTCACTTGCACCATCATTACCAACTAAAATGGCTGCCAAATGTGGCATTTTGCCACCACTCAATTTTATTTTATTCACTTCTATTGCAATTTCATCCTGAATTTGCTGCGAAATTAATTTGCCGTCAATTATCATATTTTAAAATTCTAATTTTTTTTTCTTAATTGTGAATTCAATATTACATTTTTCCCATACCAGGCATGTTTTTCATCTGCTGCATCATCTTCGCCATGTTCTCTTTATTGCCCATCATTTTCATCATTTTACGAGTATCTTCAAATTGTTTTATCAAACGGTTTACTTCTTGAATCGAAGTTCCGCTTCCTTTCGCGATACGATCTCTTCGTTTTCCGTTTAACAATTCAGGTGTTTCACGTTCAGCGGGAGTCATCGAATGAATGATTGCTTCAATACTTTTAAATGCATTGTCATCAATATCTACACCTTTCAAAGCTTTTCCTACTCCGGGAATCATCCCGACAAGGTCTTTGATATTTCCCATTTTTTTTATCTGCTGAAGCTGTGCTAAAAAATCATTGAAACTAAATTGATTTTTTGCAATTTTCTTTTGAAGTTTTTTTGCTGCTTCCGCATCAAACTGTTCCTGTGCACGCTCTACAAGTGTTACAACATCGCCCATTCCAAGAATACGGTCAGCCATACGACTTGGATGAAACACATCAATTGCATCCATTTTTTCGCCTGTACCAACAAACTTGATTGGCTTGTTTACAACTGAAAGTATTGAAAGTGCAGCACCACCACGAGTATCTCCATCTAATTTTGTTAAGATAACGCCATCAAAATCTAATCTCTCATTGAATGTCTTTGCCGTGTTAACAGCATCCTGGCCAGTCATGGCATCCACAACAAACAAAATTTCATCAGGATTAATTGCAGCTTTTACTGCAGCAATTTCATTCATCATTTGCTCATCGATAGCTAAACGACCAGCTGTATCAATAATTACAACAGAATTGCCATTTTCTTTTGCAAATTGGATACCTTTTTTTGCAATGGAAACGGCATCTTTATTTTCTCTATCAGAATAAACAGCAACACCAATTTGTTCTCCTAAAACATGTAATTGGTCAATTGCCGCTGGACGGTATATATCGCAAGCAACTAGTAATGGTTTTTTGCCGCGTTTGTTTTTTAAATGATTGGCTAATTTCCCTGAGAAAGTCGTTTTACCGGAACCTTGCAAACCACTCATTAATATTACTGTTGGATTGCCTGTGAGTTTAATGTCGGTACTAACACCTCCCATTAAAGCAGCAAGCTCATCATGGGTAATTTTAGTCATTAACTGTCCAGGAGAAACAGCCGTCAACACATGCTGACCTAATGCTTTTTCTTTAACTGAATCGGTAAATTGTTTTGCAACTTTATAGTTAACATCGGCATCTAATAAGGCTTTTCGGATTTCCTTAACTGTTTCAGATACGTTTATTTCTGTAATTTTTCCTTGCCCTTTTAGAAGTTTAAAGGCTCTATCTAGCTTATCACTTAAATTATCAAACATTGTATATTATTTAAAATAGGAGTACAAATTTAGAAAAAATAGGAAGTGATGGAGATTTTTTTTCCATGTAGAAAATGAAAAAGCGGAATGGATTATAAATCTTGACGTAATCTTTTTGTTTTATGAAAAACTTACTTCAGATCAAAAATATCGTTTACGCCAATACTACGTTCAGTATTAAACCCTTCAGCAAAGTTGTAACCCGCATCACGGCCAAAAACTGCCATTTTTGCTTTTATTACGTCAAAAAAATTCTTTGCTGATATTGGAGATTCAGGTTCTTTTGAATTAGGGTCAAAAAATTGAGATTTGAAAGCTTGTATTGCTTCCATTTTCTTATCCACAAATGCAGTTACATCAACAACAAAATCCGGTTTTAATTGTCTATCCTGAATGTAATGGTAAACCGCTTTGGGTCTCCAAGGCTTTTGATTAACACCTTTAAATTTTGTTGCAACCTTAATTAAACCACTATAGAAGCAAGCTTCCGATATTAATTGAGCGGCTCTGGTATGGTCTGGATGACGATCAGCAACAGCATTGCAAAGTATTATCTCTGGTTGATACTCCCTGATTATTTTAATTATCGCTAATTGGTGTTCTTTATCATTTTGAAAAAAGCCATCTGCCATTTTCAAATTTTCACGAACTTTAATACCCATTATTTTAGCTGATTTTGCAGCTTCTTGCATTCGGATTTTAGCACTACCTCTTGTTCCTAATTCACCCTGAGTAAGGTCCAAAATTCCACAGTTTTTACCTAATGCAATGTGTTTTAAAAGTGTTCCTGAGCAGGAAAGTTCAACATCATCAGGGTGAACACCTATGGCAAGAATATCTAATTTCATTGTTTTTTTATTAATTAAAAGCTTGTAAATTATTTAGTGATCCAATTTACAATTTTTTCGCACATTGGTTTATCGGCAGAATATACTACATCTACCAAATTGCCATTTTCGTCAATCATATATTTTTGAAAATTCCATTTAACTGAAGAATCCAATTTCCCATTTAAAGATTTTTGCGTTAGCCATTTGTAAATAGGATTCATTTCATCTCCTTTTACAGAAATCTTTTCCATCATCTGAAAAGTAACGCCATAATTTTTGGTGCAAAACTCTTTAATATCTGAATTTGTTCCGGGTTCCTGATGCATAAAATTGTTAGCAGGAAAACCTATTATAACAAAGTTTTTGTCCTTATAAGATTGATATAACTTTTCTAGATCCTCATATTGAGGGGTAAATCCACATTTTGATGCCGTATTAACAACCAATACTTTTTTTCCTTTTAATTCAGAAAAATTAAAATCTTTACCGTCAATGGTTTTACATTTCAAATCGTAAAAAGAAGTTTGAGAAACTGACATAAGACTTATTATCATTAATGTGAAGACTAAAGAAGCCGTTTTTGATTTCATTTTCAATTATTTAGAAAGTAAAGGTACTAAATATTATATGTTGATACATGTAAAACAGTTAAAAATTACTAAACCTTCTAAATTGTCATTTGTAGCCTTATCTTTGTATTAAATATAGAAAAAGCATTTTATGCAAATTCATTTTTTTGGCGCAGTGCGCACCGTTACAGGGAGTAAGCATCTAATTACCACTTCGAGTGGGAAAAACATATTACTTGATTGCGGTTTTTTTCAAGGAAGAGGAGCAGATACAGATAGTTTAAACAGGACTTTTCTGTTCGACCCCAAAAGTATCGATTATCTGATACTTTCACATGCTCACATTGATCACTCTGGCAATATTCCAAATCTTGTTAAACAAGGATTTAAAGGGCCAATTATCTGTACACCAGCAACAAAAGATTTGTGTAATATTATGTTAGCTGATAGTGCACATATCCAGGAACATGATTTGGCATTTTTAAATAAACGCAGGCAAAAAAGAGGGCAAGCTCCATTAAAACCACTTTATGATATATTGGATGCTGAAAAATGCATGAAGCAATTTGTCGGTATTAATTATAATACAAAATATACTGTTTGCGAAGGTGTAACTGTTCAATTCACCGATTCAGGACATATCTTAGGTGCAGCTGCAGTGAATTTAGAAATAACCGAAAATAATACTACAAAAAGACTTTGCTTTACAGGAGATATAGGTCGTTATAAGAATTCTATTTTAAAAGATCCGGAACCCTTTCCACAAGTGGATTATCTTATTGCAGAATCGACATACGGAGATCGACTTCATACTGATATTTCTTACAGTGAACAACAATTATTTAATGTTGTTTTCGATACTTGTGTAACAAAAAAAGGGAAAATTATTATTCCAGCATTCAGTCTTGGACGAACTCAGGAATTAGTTTTTGCACTTGACAAAATGGAAGCAAAAAAAATGCTTCCGCGAATAAATGTTTATGTTGATAGCCCTCTATCGGTAAATGCAACAGGCATAATGCGCAACCACCCCGAATGTTTTAATGAAGGAATTTTAAAGTATATGAAAACCAATTCTAACCCTTTTGGTTTTGATAATTTGATATACATCCAAGATGTAGAGTCATCGAAACACTTAAATGACAGTAAAGAGCCTTGCATAATTATTTCTGCGTCAGGTATGGCTGATGCAGGAAGAGTTAAACATCACATTGCAAATAATGTATCTAATCCGAACAATACAATTTTAATGGTTGGTTATGCCGAACCTACTTCACTTGGAGGGAAACTGCGGAATGGACAAAAGAAAATCAGAATATTTGGGGAAGAACATGAGGTTAAAGCCAATGTTGTAATAATGGATTCATATAGTGCTCATGGCGATTATAATGAAATGATTACCTATTTAAGTTGCCAGGATAAAAATAAGCTAAAAAAAATCTTTTTAGTTCATGGTGATTACGAAACGCAAATTCATTACAAAGATAAACTACTTGCAGCAGGATTCAATAATATTTCGATTCCAGCCCAAGGAGATAAAGTAGAATTACTCTAAATATTAATAATGTTATTCAAACAAATAAAATACCTGATTGTTAAAGAATTGAAACTTGAAATGCGCA
>CAIXIP010000120.1 GCA_903919535.1 uncultured Bacteroidota bacterium
AGATACGTTTGCCGCCTGATTGTAGCTCAATAGAAAAAACGCCATTTGGGCCTGTTGCACCTGTTTCCTTATCAATACATTCTATCCCGAAACCGATTTCCCCATTTACTGTTACAGAATCAAGTTTGTTGATGTTGTAAATTCCTTTACTAACTATTGGTTTTATTTTTTTGACTATTTGTTTTCCATTTATGGAAGAAGTTTCACCAATTGGATAAATTGCAATTTCGTTAATAGTTGGTTTAATATTGTCCTCTACCTTATATCCGAAAAAATAGGGATTAATAGGTTTTTCAGTTGCAGTTTCACGTATCTCAAAGTGTAAGTGTGGGCCTTGTGATCCACCGGTGTTGCCAGACAAAGCAATTAGGTCACCTTTTTTTATCGGTAAAGCATTTGGCTGAAGCAGCGTGTCAATTTCAAATAACTCCTTAGCATATTGAACTTTTTTGCAATACTCAGCAATGGTTTTATCAAAGCTTTGCAAATGCCCATACACAGTAGTATAGCCGTTCGGATGCGTAATGTATAGTGCTTTTCCGTAACCGTACGGACTGATTTTTATACGAGAGATATAACCATCTGCTGCAGCATAAACAGGCATTCCTTCTTTGTTGTTTGTCTTGATATCAAACCCAGCATGAAAATGGTTTGGACGAATTTCACCGAAATTACCTGCCAAACTTATTTTTACATTAACCGGAGAAGCAAAATAATCCTTAGGATAATTTGTTTGGGAAAAAACTTGAACAGAAAAAAATACTATTAAAATGAGAATATGCCTTTTCATTCGGCAAAGATAACAAAGGGGTATTTTAAATTGAGAAAATTATTGTTTATTCATTTAACAAGTGAAGGTTCTGAATGCAGATATGTGAAGGTTACCCTGAGTTTGTTGAAGGGTGGGAGGGCTGTCATAATAATTTCGACAAAATAACGTGACCAAGCATCGTTCTGATTGAGCATTTGAATCATCCTGCCCAGAAGCAGACCTATATTTTTATTCAATAGGATAATTATTTATTCTTTCAAAACCATATCAATACACATAACTGCTGCTAGGATGAGTATACGTTTCGGGTCATTTTTTGGAACGCTTGCATCAATTTCGAGCATGTAATTATCTGCAGATGTGAAAAGTTCTTTGCCAATTCCGGCCCATTTTTTACTTACATGAGCGAATTTTAATTCGTCTTTCATAAATTTAAAATCCCAGCTGGTCCATTTTCCTTTTAGCGTACATACATTTTGTTCATTTGCATCCAAAACTTCAAATTTACCTCCGATTGAAAAAAACTTTTGCTTGAATTTACCGACTAACATTCCATTCTCATCTAAAACTTCAACAGTTGAAAGGAAAATAGATACACCGCGTTTTACGGTTAATACATTTGCTCCAGCCGCAGTTTTGATTTCAATGTTAAAAGGTGTCATTCTTTTATAATCCGAAAAACGAAATAGTTTGGTGAAAATGCCAAGTTTTTCTTCCCGGCAGGTCATTATTATTTCTTTTGTTTCATGGTCAAGGATGTCAAAATTGTTCGCAGCTTTGAACATACCAATATGTTCTTTTACAAAAAATAGATTTCGGGATAAAATGGGATTCATGGCTTATGTATTTTAATAAGTATTATGACTTTACGTTTTTCATTTTTTTTAACCACAAGTAAACTGCCCAAATTACTGTGATACCGAAAATTATAATAACCGGAATATAGTAGGAACGGATAATACTATGGAAGTAGGCTCCAATAAGAAGGTA
>CAIXIP010000121.1 GCA_903919535.1 uncultured Bacteroidota bacterium
AAATTTACGTTATTTGCAGTCCGAAAATTAAAAAAAGAACATTTTAATAAAAAAATACAATGTCAAGAGTTTGCGAAATAACAGGAAAAAAAGCGATAGTAGGGAATAAAGTATCTCACTCAAACGCAAAAACAAAAAGAAAATTTAACGTGAATCTTCAAGTTAAAAAATTCTTTTTACCTGAAGAAAACAAATGGATCACTTTGCGTCTTTCTACTTCAGCTTTGAAAACTATCAACAAGAACGGTCTTGCTGCAGTACTTAAAGAAGCAAAAGAACAAGGATTTTTAAAAAAGTAGATCTATTTTCCAATTAAATTTGAATAATAAACAATAATACAATGGCAAAAAAAGGCAATAGAATTCAGGTGATCATGGAGTGTACTGAGCACAAAGACAGCGGGCAACCGGGAACGTCTCGTTACATTACAACAAAAAACAAAAAGAACACCACAGAAAGATTAGAATTGAAGAAATACAATCGTATCTTAAAAAAAGTAACAGTTCACAAAGAAATTAAATAATTCAGTTTTAGTTTTGTTATTAGGTTAGAAATAACCTGAAAACTTATAGCTTAGAACTTATAAACTTATAAAGAAATGGCAAAGAAAGTAGTTGCAACACTTAAATCAGGTAAAGGAAATAACTTTACAAAAGTGATTAAAATGGTAAAAACCGGAAAAAGCGGTGCTTATGCATTTAAAGAAGAAATTATTCATAACGATCACATAAAAGATTTTTTAGAGTCTAAATAATTTTTTATTCGCTATCCTATTTATAAAGGCTTCCTCAACAAAGGGAGCTTTTATTATTTAAGCACTTATCAACGAATTTATATTTTCATCCATGGGTTTTTTCAGTTTTTTTAGCAAAGAAAAAAAAGAAAGTTTAAATAAAGGACTTTTTGTTACCAAGCAGAGCTTTTTCAGTAAACTGGCTAGTGCCATTATGGGAAAAGCCACCATTGATGATGAAGTTTTAGATAATTTGGAAGAGATTCTTCTTACTTCTGATGTTGGTGTAGATACTTCGTTAAG
Source organism: uncultured Bacteroidota bacterium (assembly GCA_903919535.1). GTDB lineage: Bacteria > Bacteroidota > Bacteroidia > 2-12-FULL-35-15 > 2-12-FULL-35-15 > 2-12-FULL-35-15. Next base: position 1,037 of record CAIXIP010000121.1, read on the forward strand.
AATCATTGAAAGAATAAAAAAACGGGTTGCTCAGCAACGTAAGGTTGAAACATCTAAGTTGAATGAAATATTACGTGAAGAAATTGCAGAATTATTAGTTTCAAATGGAACAGAAGATAAACCCGATTTCGATTTGCCTTCCGATAAAAAACCTTATGTAATAATGGTTGTTGGAGTGAATGGTGTAGGGAAAACCACAACAATCGGAAAATTGTCTCATCAGTTTATTAAATCAGGTAAAAGTGTTGTTATTGGTGCTGCTGATACTTTCAGAGCTGCAGCTGTTGATCAGATTAAAATTTGGGCTGAAAGAACAGGTGCAACACTTGTTTCTCAAGGAATGAATGCTGATCCTGCTTCTGTCGCTTTTGATACCCTTACTTCTGCAATTGCAAAAAATACAGATGTTGTGATTATTGATACTGCCGGCCGTTTGCACAACAAAATAAATTTAATGAATGAGCTTACCAAAATTAAGAATGTGATGCAAAAGATTAGTCCTGATGCTCCACATGAAATATTGCTGGTATTAGATGCTTCTACAGGTCAGAATGCAATTGAACAATGCAAGCAATTTACAGCCGCAACAAATGTAAATGCTTTGGCATTAACAAAATTAGATGGCACAGCAAAAGGTGGTGTTGTAATTGGTATTTCCGATTCATTTAAAATTCCAGTAAAATATATTGGAGTAGGCGAAAAAATGGAAGACCTGCAAGTGTTTAACAAGCATGAGTTTGTTGATAGTCTTTTTAAACAATAATCATATCTTTATTCCAATCAAACTCCGTTGGGATGCTAAAATTATTTAATTTATTGATTCA
>CAIXIP010000122.1 GCA_903919535.1 uncultured Bacteroidota bacterium
GCAGGAAATCCAACTGGAGTATTTTATAAAATCGCGAAGGATTCCAAACAACTGATAGAAGATTATATGTTGCTTGCAAATAGAAAAGTAGCTGAATTTTTAGGCACAAAGAAAGAAGAGAAAGATAGAAAAACGAAAGATAAAAAGGAGAGTAGCACTGAATCGAAACGACCATTTGTTTATCGTGTTCATGACAAACCAAACCCCGACAAACTAAATAATTTTGCTGAGTTTGTTGCAAAATTTGGGTACAAATTAAATATCAGAAACGAAAAAATGGTTGCTGATTCAATGAATAATTTATTGAAAGAAGTAAATCAGAAAAAAGAATCGGGAATGATAGAGTTACTCGCTATCAGAACAATGGCAAAAGCTATTTATACTACCAAAAACATCGGCCATTATGGCTTAGGATTTGAGTATTATACCCACTTTACTTCTCCTATACGTAGATATCCCGATGTTATGGTGCATCGTTTATTACAACATTATTTAGATGGCGGAAAAAACCCGGATATCGAAAAATTGGAAGAGCAATGCAAACACTCTTCTGATATGGAAAAACTTGCTGCAGATGCTGAACGAGCTTCCATAAAATACAAACAAGTACAATTTTTACAAGATAAAATCGGACAAGAATACGATGGAAAAATTTCAGGTGTCACCGAATGGGGCATTTTTGTTGAGATCATTGAAAATCATTGCGAAGGAATGATTCGATTGCGTGACCTGCATGACGATAACTTCTTTTTTGATGAAGATAATTATTGCTTAAGAGGTCGCAAATACGGTAAAGTTTTGACACTTGGCGATACAGTTCGTATAGAAGTAAAACGTGCTGATCTTGTAAAAAAACAATTGGATTTTGCTTTGGTTGAAGTTATAGCTGAACAAAAGAAAAATACAGCATCCACAAAACAAGAACGAAGCGAACGACCAAAAAACAAAAATTTTAAAGAAAAGATGAAAGAGGCGACTGAGAAAAATATAGAAAGTAAAAAAGTACTACCACCTACTGATACACAAACTCCTAAAAAACCTACTTCACCTGATAAGTTATTTAATGAAGAATGGGGATTTGAAGTATAGTAAATAAGTTGTGGTTGACCTATTGTTTTTCAATAACCTTAGGAACTTTGAAATAATCTGAATCATGTTTTGGCGCATTTTTCAATGCCTCGAATTGAGTAATATCATGTCTCACTTCGTCATCACGCAAAATATTTACCTCTTCATTCATATAGATCAAAGGTTCAACAGCAGATGTGTCCAGTTCGTTCAGCTTTTCCACAAAGGCAAGCATATTATTCATATCCTTAATAATTTGCTCTTTGGCTTCATTCTCGAATTCTAAGCGGGCTAAATGAGCTATTTTATCAACTGTTTCGTTATCTATTTTCATCGTATTATTTTATTCCAAAATTTCATTTCCGTGAGTTATACTTTTCTAATTCGTTAGAAATAACATCATATACTCTGGTCCTCAAAGATAATAAATCCTTTTCACTCATTCCTGCAGTATAAATTGGCTCGTGAACAACAATGCGACAAATTCCGGGATGACCTTTTGCTTTCAGAAACCCTCCATTTTGCAAAAGTTGCCAGTTATTCAAAAATGTTATAGGTACAATCGGTACTTGTTTATCAATCGCCAATTTGAAAGCTCCATTTTTGAAAGGAAGCAGTTCACCTGAATTGGAAATTGTTCCTTCCGGAAAAACTAAAATGCTTGTTGCATTATCTAAGTAATTTGCCAATCTTAAAAAAGCTTTATGTGAACTCGAAACGCTTTTTCTATCAACTAAAATATGAACATTCTTAAAAAACATTCGCAAAACAGGAACTTTTTCTAAAGCTTTTTTTCCCAATGAAATAAAATGATTTTTTATAACAATGAAAGCTAAAATAATATCAAGATATGAAGAGTGGTTGGAGCAATAAATTGCTGTTTTTGGTAATTGATTCGCAGGTGTTTCTCTTTTTATTGTAACAAATATTCCGGGTATTGTAACCAAACAATAACTCAAAAACCGTGTTAAATTGTAGGATTTCGGGAACAGCTTTTTTCTTGTAAAAAAAACATATATCAATGGAGAAAGAATTATTAACATCAATGCAAAATTGAGCATAAATAATATTTTCCAAAGCGTACGGGGGATGATAAATAAATATTGCATTAACGCAAATGTACTAAAAACCAAACATTAATAATTGTTAGTGAACATAAGATTTCTCTCCATGCAATGATATAGGTCAACTCCTTTTGTGACCATCTTCATAATTTCAACAGAATTGGGTGATACATTTGTTATATAAATTTTAAAAATAAAACTATGAACGGTACACACATCCACCTTTTGCTAAATCATGTTTCCATTTTGGCAGCATTGTTTTCTGTCCTAATTTACATTACAGGATATATCAAAAAAAATGATTCTATTAAAAGCACGGCATTAACCGGATTTGTTTTAGCGGCTCTTACAGCAATTCCAGTATTTTTAACAGGCGAACCAGCTGAAGAATCTATTGAAAATATACCGGGAGTCTTAAAATCAGCAATTGAATCACATGAAGAAGCTGCAGAAATTGCACTTTGGTTAATTGAAATAACAGGTATAATTGCCTTAGCAGGTTTGTTTTCGAAAAAAATAAAATTTGTTACAACATCAACTTTTTCGATTCTTATGGTAGTATTAAGTTTATGTTCATCTGTATCAATTTCCTATGCAGGTTATTTAGGAGGAAAGATAAGACATACTGAATTATCTTCAACAACAATTAGTAATGGCGCTAATGAAGGAGGACAAGGTGAAGGAGGAGAAAAGGACGAAGACTAATTAAATAATTATATTCAAAATCTAAAAAGAGGAGTCAAAAAATGATTCCTCTTTTTTTATAAAATTCCATCTTTTCAAACTAAACTATTTAGGCCAAGTTCAATTATCTAAATTAAACTTATCTTTGGGGAAATTTTTTACTGTTTTTTTGATACAAATTTAAATTATGTCTAGAATACTTACAGGAATCCAAAGCACTAATATCCCTCATTTAGGAAATATTTTAGGCGCAATTGTTCCCGCAATTGAACTTTCGAAAAAAGAAGGCAATGAATCACTATTTTTTATCGCTGATCTACATTCCTTAACAACAATAAAAGACCCTGCCTTCATCAAAGAAAGCACAGATGCAGTTGCTGCAACATGGTTGGCTTTTGGTTTCGATACAGATAAAAATATTTTCTATCGTCAAAGTGATGTAACAGAAGTGTGTGAATTAACATGGTATTTAAACTGTTTTACGCCATTTCCAATGTTAGCGAACGCACATTCGTTCAAAGACAAATCAGAACGTTTAGCGGATGTTAATGCAGGATTATTTACTTACCCTGTTTTGATGGCTGCAGATATTATTTTATATGATGCCAATTATGTCCCCGTAGGTAAAGATCAGATGCAACATTTGGAGATGACACGCGATATTGCAGAAAAATTTAACAATCAATATGGTGATGTATTTGTTATTCCTGAAGGAAAAATAAATGAAGCAACCATGCTGATTCCCGGAACAGATGGAAAAAAAATGAGTAAATCACTAAATAATTTCATAAATATTTTTCTTCCGGAAAAAGAATTAAAAAAAGTGGTGATGAGTATCGTAACCGATGCTACCCCATTGGAAGAACCGAAAAACCCGGACACATGCAACGTGTTTACATTGTATAAATTAATTGCCAATGAAAATCAAATTGCTGAGATGCATGCAAATTATTTAAAAGGTAATTATGGTTACGGACATGCAAAAACGGCTTTTTATGAATTGCTTTTAGAGACATTTAAAACACAACGAGAAACTTATTCTTACTATATGAATAACCGCACTGAGTTAGATGCAAAACTTCAGATTGGTGCCGAAAAAGCACGCAAAATTTCAAAAGCAACATTAAAACGTGTGAGAGAAAAATTAGGGTTTAAAATTTAATATACTCTGTTTTGTCTGATAGGTCAGACTTCTCTTACCATTAAACTATCTGCGAAAGCAATAAGTTCATTCTTTTTTATTTCAGCAACAGAAATACCGTTGAGAAAAGTCAAAGCTATATCGTAGTGCCTTTTCATCTCATTACGAGCAATTTCTCGAACGTTTAAGAAATTATAAATGGAAGTAATTGCAGTTACTTTTTCTGCAGGATCAAAATGAGGAGCATTTAGCCACATGTGTAATTCTTCCTTCATAAAACGATTACCCTCAACCATTTCCAACGCTTTCAAAAGAAGAAAAGTTTTTTTGTTCGCAATGATATCGCCTCCAACTTGTTTTCCAAATTTTTCAGTATCTGCGTACACATCCAAAATATCGTCTTGCAACTGAAATGCCACCCCTACATGCTTTCCAAAATCATATAATTTTTGCGCATCGCTTTCATTTGCATTAGCTAATAATGCTCCCATTTTTAAACTTCCACCAAGTAACACAGAGGTTTTCAACTCAATCATTTTTAAATACTGAGCGATTGATACTTTTTGAAGTTTTTCAAAATTCATATCAAACTGTTGTCCTTCACAAACCTTTATTGCAAAATCATTAAATACATCCAAAAGCTTAGGAAGCTTATCTGAATCCGTTTTACATAATTCTTGATAAGCCTTTACAAACATGGCATCTCCACTTAAAATGGCAACATTGTTACCCCATTTTTCATGCACAGTAGTTTGATTTCTGCGCAATGGCGCATTGTCCATGATGTCATCATGCATCAACGTAAAGTTGTGAAACAATTCAACTGCTAATGCCGGATGCAAAGCTTTTTCAATATTACCACAAAAAAAATCGCAGCCGATAAATACTAACACGGGTCTCATACGTTTTCCACCAAGAGACATAATATATTCGATGGGATCGTAAAGTTCTTTTGGTGTTGAGCCATAGCTTTTATTTAACAAAGCTTGTTCAATTATTTCCTGATATTTTTTAATCGTTTTCACAATATTTTACAGAATGAATTTGGTGTTTTCCAACAATTTTTTTAATCCGTCTTCCAACAATATCGGTTCACGTTGAAGCAGCTCTTTCATTTTTGTAGTGTCTGGCTTTCTGCGAGTCATATCGCCCTCTTCCAGAGATGGCAAATACACAATTTTAGATTTCGAGTTTGTCAAACGAATAATAGTTTGTGCTAGGTCTAAAATAGTTGTTTCAATATCTCCACCAATATTGGCAACATCATTCACTATTAAATTTTTATAGAAAGCATTTGTAGTCGCTTCAATATTATCATCAATAAAACAAAATGTACGAGTTTGCTTACCATCACCATAAAGAGTAATATCAATATTGTTTAAGGCTGCAGCAATAAATTTCGAAACAACAAAATCTTTACTTTGTTTTGGTCCGTAAGTATTGAAAAAGCGAAAAACAGTATAATCAAGATCGTACTCTTTTTTGAAAGATTTTAAATATGCCTCTCCAACATTTTTTACAATAGCATATGGCAAACGTGAATTCAATGGAGTTGTATGTTCATTTTGCGGGAACTCAACAGGTTCACCATAAACCTCAGATGAGGAAGAATAAAACACCCGTTTAACACCCGAATTTTTAGATAAATTCAAAACATATTTAATTCCACCAATATCATTTAATACTTTAACAGGATTGTCCAATGTGCGCTTCACGCCAACCATTGCAGCATAATGAAAAACATAGTCGAATGAATATGCATAAAACACACTTGATATATCCCGAAATTCATTCACATCACATTTAATGAATTTAATGTTATTGTGTTTTGACACCGGCACTTTCTCAAGACTTCCTGTCAACAAACTGTCCACAAGAACAATATAATTTTGGGGATTTTCAGCAAGTTTTTCAGCTAAGGCACTTGGAATAAATCCAGCTCCTCCTGTTATTAATATCTTTGTTTTATCAAGCATAATATCATTTTTTGAATGAAATTTCGTACAACAAATTATTGCTCTGCAAGTTTCATTAAATAATTACCATAACCACTTTTAACCAATGGCTCACCAAGCTTTTTTAATTGCTCTTTGTTTATATATTTCATTCTAAATGCAACCTCCTCAATACATCCAATTCGCAAACCCTGACGCTCTTCAATAACCTGAACAAACTGTCCGGCTTGCGTCAGAGAAGCAAAAGTTCCTGTATCTAACCATGCCGTTCCTCTATCTAAGATTGCAACTTTTAGTTTTCCTTGCTGTAAATAATATTTATTTACATCTGTAATTTCATATTCTCCTCTCGGGCTTGGCTTAAGTGTTTTAGCTACTTGTACTACGCTATTGTCATAAAAATATAATCCCGGAACAGCGTAGTTTGATTTTGGATGAACAGGCTTTTCTTCAATTGAAATTGCATTTTCGTTTTCATCAAATTCCACAACACCATATCTTTCGGGATCAGAAACATGGTATGCAAAAACAACCCCTCCTTCTGGATTTTGGTGTTGCTGCAACAATCGGCCAAGACCTGCTCCATAAAAAATATTATCCCCCAATATTAACGCAACTTTATCATTCCCAATAAATTTTTCGCCAATTACAAATGCTTGCGCTAAACCGTTTGGAATTTCCTGCACAGCATAAGTGAATTTGCAACCCAAATTTTTCCCATCACCTAACAATCGCTCAAAACTTGGCAGATCATGGGGTGTTGAAATAATTAAAATCTCAGAAATCCCAGCCATCATTAATACGGATAATGGATAATAAATCATTGGCTTATCATACACTGGCATCAACTGTTTACTTACTGCCAGCGTAAGCGGATGTAAGCGTGTTCCTGAGCCTCCGGCTAAAATTATTCCTTTCATTTGTTATTTATTATTTTGATCCAAGATCAAATTATTTATGTTTTTTCAGCTCAGAAGGATTAATGTCTTCTTCATCATCATCAACCTCGATAAGTGGTTCTTGTAAAAACGCTTTATTGGTCAAGCGTTTTTCTAGTGAAAGAAGGAAGCATGGCAATAAAACTAAATTAGAGCAATATGCAATTAGCAAGGTTAATGAAATTAGATATCCCAATGCTTTGGTTCCACCAAAACTTGATGCAGTAAAAATTCCAAATCCGCAGAATAAAATAATTGCAGTATAAATCATACTTACTCCTGTTTCACGAATAGTTAATGATACTGTTTTAGAAATGCTATTTTGATTCTGTTTAAATTCTTGTCGATATTTTGTAAGAAAATACAATGTTCCATCGGATGCAATACCGAATGCAATGCTAAAGATCAAAATTGTGCTTGGCTTTAAATGAATATCAAAAAAGCCCATCAAACCAGCGGTAATAATAAGAGGAATCAAACTTGGAACTACCGAAATAATGATCATTCGTGGTGACATAAACAAAGTGTACATTACAATTGCGATCAGAATTATCGCTAATAAAACGCTCTCCAAAAGGTTTTCAACCAAAAATTGATTTCCTTTTAAAAACATTAAGCTACTCCCTGTCATTACCACTTTATAATTTTTATCAGCGCTTAACCACGTGTTCGTTTCATAATCAAAATTAAAAAGACTGTCAACACGAGGTTGAAGCTTATTGATCAACCTTGTCATTTCCAAGGACCCAATGTCTGCCATGGCAATACTTACACGAGTATAGCGTTTTGTGCTATCGATGAAAGCCGCAAACTGGCCTTGTCGGCCTTTCACATCGCTACCTGCAAAATCTGCAATTTTTTGCAGCTCTATAGCACCTGGAAGTCTGTATGCTTTTTTCTCTCCATCATTATAAGCTTGATTAAAAAACTTAATACCCTCAACTACCGAAACGGCTCTTGAAAAAACTGAATCTTGTGCAATTAATTTCTGAAGCTTATTTATCTTATAAAGTGTTCGACCTCCATCAGAAAAAACGCCATTCGGTTTTTTTGTATCAATGCTAATTTCAAAAGGCAATACACCATGATAATCTTTTTCGAAATATTTTAGATCTATTAATACTGGGTCATTCTTAGGTAAATCATCTACAACATAACCCAATGGCTGTATTTTTGTGATTCCAAAAATAGAAATACCTATAATAATAATTACAGTTATGTAAATTATCTTGCGATGATGATGAACTGAATAATCTATCTTTTCTAATATTTTTGTAATAGATTTTGCCTGTAAATGTTTAGTATGTTTTACCGAAGGAGCTGGTAAAAAACTGAATACAATAGGGATGAGCATCATTGAAACAGCATACGTAAACATTACACTAATAGAGGAAATTAATCCGAATTCAAATAACAATGTACTATCTGTAGAACAGAATACAGCAAAACCAATAGAAGTTGTAACGTTTGCCAAAAATAAAGAAATACCTACCTTTTCTATAGAACGCGATAATGAGCGCATTTTATTTCCATTCTTTTTATATTCTGTATGATACTTATTGAGCAGCATGATGCAATTCGGCACACCAATAACAATAAGCAAAGGAGGTATTAATCCTGTTAAAACTGAAATCTGATACCCAACCAGAACCAATAAACCTACAGACCAAATAACACCTACAAATACTACGGCTAAAGAAAAAACAACTGGTAAAAATGAGCGAAAAAACAAAAACAAGATAATAGCTGTAACAATAAAGGCGAGAACCATGAACAGGGTTGTCTCATCTTTGATCTTTCTGGCAACAGCAGTACGTATATATGGCATTCCGGAATAATGTACCTCAGCATGCGAAAGGCCAACAAACTTATCAATTTCCTTTTTGATATTATCGACAATATCAAAACGCTTTTTTGTATTTAACTGTTTGTCGTCAAATGTGATAGCCATCAATGTAGCATGAGCAGAATCATTATAAATGATACCTTGATAAAAAGGGAGATTCTGAACTACTTGTTTTATACTATCAACTTCCGCCTGTGTTTTAGGACGATGAGTAAGGATAGGTATATTTTCGAATTTGCCCAAACTATCATTTCTATGAAGATTTTGAAGGCGAGCAACAGAAACAACAGCTTTAACACCATAAACCTCTTTTATTGCATTCCCCAAATCAAACCACTGATTAAAGCGATCCAATTTAAACAATCCATTGTCGCTAATACCAATAAACATAACACTACCATCTTGCCCAAAACGTTTTTTGAATTCTTTGTACTCGATGGCGGTAGTATCGTGGTCTGGCAATAATTTTGGAGATTCGTATTTAATTTCTGCTGTACGAGCAAAATAAGCCATTACAGCAGTAATCAAACCTAATACAATGATTATTTTTATTCTGTTACGTAAAATAAATCGTGCTATTGATGCCCACATATTTCTTATGCTCTTTTTTTAGTATAGAAGTTCGAAATTAATCATAATAATAATACTTACAAAAAGAGAAATTGATGGAATTTTAATGCCTGATTATCAACTTGTTGTAAAAAAAGATTTTTTACAACAATTATTCTTAAAAAAATTGAAAATTTAAATGCTGAGATCTAATCCTAATTTATTACTTTTTATTCAAGAAATCTTTCAAATTTGGCCTTAACCTACTTTTGTAAACAGATAATGAATCTTGTTTTTTTCTTCCTTTACGCAAAACTCTCTGTTCTTCAACAGGTAGCGAAGCAATATGTTTACATTCGGGAGTGCAGCATCCGTTCATTTTTTCTGCGCATTTCTCACACTGTATAAATAATAAATGGCAATCATCGTTTGCGCAATTTACGTGTGTATCGCAAGCTTCGCCACATTGGTGACAATTTGCAATCACATCTTCAGTAATTCGCTCTCCAACACGTTCGTCAAATACAAAGTTTTTTCCAATAAATTTTGTTGGCAAACCTTCTGCTTTTATCTGACGTACATAATCAATGATTCCACCATGCAATTGATTTACGTCTTTAAAACCGTGATGCTTGAGGTAGGCACTCGCTTTTTCACAACGCACACCTCCTGTGCAATACATTATTATTTTTTTATCCTTTTTATCTTTTAACTCTTCCAGCACTATTGGCAACTCTTCGCGAAAAGTGTCAGCATCCGGACAAATAGCCCCAATGAATTTACCTACCTCGCTTTCATAATGATTTCGCATATCAACTACAATTGAATCTGGCTCTTCCATAGCTTCATTAAATTCCTTTGCCGATAAATGATTTCCAACGTTAGTTACATCAAATGAGTCATCATCAAGACCATCCGCAACAATTTTTGGGCGAACTTTTATTGTAAGTTTATAAAATGATTTACCATCATCTTCAATGGCTATTTTAAACGGAACATTTGTAAAACACTCATCTTTGTAAAGGTCATTTTTAAATAATTCCCAATTTTCATTAGGAACGCTCATTTGAGCATTGATACCTTCGTGAGCAATATATATGCGACCTAATATATTCAAATTGGCCCACTGTTCAAATAAAATATCCCTGAGTGCTTGTGGATCTTTTATAATAACATATCGGTAAAAAGAAACGGTGATACGCTTTGTATCATCTTCCTTAATCCTGTTTTTTAGCTCCTTTTTATTAATTCTGTTTTGCAACAACATAAATTTTAGTCTTTAAAGTCTTGCAAAGATAAGGATAATGAGCCAAACCATGATTTATATCACCAATCAAAATTTTTCAGATTGAAATATAATATTGATATTTAGCACCTCAATTTTATTTGGTATGCGAACATGTGAGAAAATATTGGTAATCGGGTCATCCGGTCAAATTGGAACAGAACTGGTTGAAAACTTAAGAAACATTTATGGAATTGACGGAGTAATAGCTTCTGACATAAAAATCACAGAACAAGCCAAAGAAGGTCCTTTTGAAGTAATTGACGTTTTAAATTCTCAAAACTTGCTTGAAATTGTAAAACGCCATAATATTAGTCAAGTCTATTTATTAGCTGCAATGCTTTCAGCTACAGCTGAAAAAAACCCAAAATTTGCCTGGGATCTAAATATGATAGGCTTGTTTAATGTCTTGGATCTAGCTAAGGAGAAAATAATTTCCAAAGTTTATTGGCCTAGCTCAATAGCTGTTTTTGGTCCGAATACACCAAAACAAAACACTCCGCAATACACTGTTATGGAACCTAGCACTGTTTACGGAATAAGTAAGCAAGCCGGAGAACGTTGGTGTGAATACTATTTTAATAAATACAATGTTGATGTTAGGAGTTTGCGCTACCCAGGATTAATTGGATGGAAATCCGCTCCAGGAGGAGGAACTACTGATTATGCTGTACATATTTTTCATGAAGCACTTAAAACAGGTTCATATGAGTGTTTTTTATCCGAAAATACTACTTTGCCGATGATGTATATGCCAGATGCAATCAAAGCAACTATCGGAATTATGGAAGCAGATGCTGATAAAATAAAAATTCGTTCGAGTTACAATTTATCGAGTTTAAGTTTTTCACCAAAAGATATTGCAACCGAAATAAAAAAACACATTCCTGAATTTAGCATTTCTTACAAACCAGACTCTCGTCAACAAATAGCAGACAGCTGGCCTAAAAGCATCGATTCTAGTATCGCTTCAGAACACTGGAACTGGAAATCAGAATTTGATTTAACGGAAATGACAAATGATATGATCAAAAATTTAAAAAAAAGTAAAAAAAGTGAAACTTATAAATAAGTAATTTCGTAAAAACACTCGAGGTTTGATTGGTCGATTTATTATTCCTTTTGGTCTAATTAATTATTAACACAAGAAAAAGCGCACTAAATTAGCATTGAAATATAAAATAAAATTATCTACTCCAATGAAAAAAGTTATTTTAATATTATTATTCATCACTTGTAAAATTGTAATAGGTCAGTCTTTTGAATTAAACAATAACGATACTATAAATTTTACTGACGTTGCCGGTAAAAAGCAAGGAAAATGGATCATTTTCAATAGAATGGTTCACAAGCCTGAATACAAGGATGATCAAAAAGTTGAAGAAGGAAAATACACAGATAGCAAAAAAATAGGCATCTGGAAAGAATATTACCCTAACAACAATGTAAAAAGCAAAATCACTTACGAAAACAATCGTCCAAGTGGTTATGCTGTTATGTATCATGATAATGGTAAGATCAAAGAAGAAGGATTATGGAAAAATAATCGTTGGGTAGGAGATTACAAACTTTATTATGAAAACGGACAAGTTCAGCAAGCATTTAAATTTAATGCAACGGGAAAACGGGAAGGTGTTCAGCAATATTTTCATGAAAACGGGCAAGTAATGATTGAAGGGAATTGGGCTGAAGGAAAAGAATCAGGAGTGTTAAAGGAATTTTATGAAAATGGGGATATTAAATCGGAGAAAAATTTTAACGGTGGAACCCTTGATGTAGCAACTACGAAAACATATGAGCCTAAAAAACCGATTGTAGCAAAAAAACCGGAAGAAAAAGTGGAGGCTCCGCCAGTTGTTGCACAAAAAACAGAAAAAGATAATCTTGGTAAAGTATTTAATGGTGAAGGTTATTGGAAATTATATAACTCAAACAAACAGGTGTCTAAAGACGGTACATTTAGCAAAAATCGCCTAATCGAAGGAAAAGTATATTATTATAGTAATGATGGAATTTTAACTCGTATAGCAATATATAAAGATGGTCATTACGTTGGAGATGCTGTAATTGAAGAATAATTTTACTGCGTTATTAATCTCAAAAACTTAATATCTTTGGACTTATGAAAATTTCATAAGTCCTTTTTATTTATGCAAAATCAACTTACAGTATTCAACACTCTTTCGAGAACAAAAGAAAAATTCGAACCAATAAATAAAGGATTGGTTGGTTTATATGTTTGCGGCCCAACCGTATACAGCGATGTGCATTTAGGGAACTGTCGCACCTTTATTTCATTTGACCTCATCTATCGTTACCTATTACATTTAGGATTCAAAGTGCGTTATGTTCGAAACATCACTGATGCAGGCCATTTAGAAGGTGACCGAGATGAAGGAGATGATAAATTCACTAAAAAAGCAAAACTTGAGCAATTGGAACCAATGGAAATTGTTCAAAAATACACTCTCGGCTTTCATGATGTAATGCGTGAATTTAATAATCTTCCGCCAAGCATTGAGCCAACAGCAACAGGGCATATTTGTGAGCAAATTGAAATGATCAAGGAGATCATCTCAAAAGAATATGCTTATGAAATAAATGGAACAGTTTATTTTGATGTAGAAAAATACAATAAAGAATTCCCTTACGGTCAATTAACTAATCGCAAATTAGAAGATCTATTGGAAGGCACTCGTGAACTTAGTGGACAGGATGAAAAACGCGGACGACTTGATTTCGCTTTGTGGATAGGTGCTAAAAAAGAAACACTTATGCGTTGGCCTTCACCTTGGGGATGGGGGTTTCCTGGCTGGCATATCGAATGTTCAGCAATGAGCAGTAAATATTTAGGTAACACATTTGATATCCATGGCGGTGGGATGGATTTGCAAGCGACTCATCACACCAACGAAATAGCACAATCGCAAGCATGCAATCATAAATCACCAGTAAAATACTGGATGCATACGAACATGTTAACAGTTAACGGTGTTCGTATGTCGAAATCGGCAGGAAATGGATTTTTACCCGGTGAGTTATTTACAGGAAATCACCCTTTACTAGAAAAAGGATATAGTCCAATGGGTGTACGATTTTTTATGATGCAAACTCATTACCGAAGCACACTTGATTTTTCGAATGACGCATTACAAGCATCCGAAAAAGGCTATGCCCGCTTAATGGCTTCAATAAAAACATTAGAAAATTTAAAAACTTCAGACACCTCAACTTCAAGCATCAAAGACTTAGAAAAAAGTTGTTATGCAGCTATGAATGATGATTTTAATGCTCCTATTTTAGTGGCGAATTTATTTGAGGGGGCAAGAATTATAAATTCTGTAAATGATGGGAAAGAAACTATATCTGCTGAAGATCTTGATCAATTAAAAAAGATAATGCACGATTTTGTATTTGATGTTTTGGGATTAAGACCTGAAAGTTCGAATAGCTCAAAAGATAAAGCCTTACAAGGTGTTATGGATGTTATTTTAGATATTAGAAAAGAAATAAAAGCAAAAAAAGATTTTGCTGCATCTGATAAATTACGAGACGACTTAAAAAAAATCAATATTACTATTAAAGACACAAAAGATGGCGCCACTTGGTCTATTGAAGAATAAATTTTATTTTATAATAGCTGTTTCAACAATTGCATTTATTACCTCATGTGGTAATGAACCAAAAGAAATTGTTACAACTCCTAAACTCGAAGTCAAAAAAATTCCTGCTCCTGATTTTAATTCAGATTCGGCTTATGCATATGTTAAAGCACAAGTTGATTTTGGACCCCGTATTCCAGGATCCTCATCACATTTAAAATGTGCCGATTACTTAATTGCGAAATTAAAATCATTCGGGATGAATGTTATAATCCAAAAAGGAACAATTCAAACTTTTGATAAAAAACAGTTCAGCTTAAAAAACATCATTGCATCTTATAAGCCCGAACTTCAAAGTCGAATAATGATATGCTCACATTGGGATACTCGCCCATGGGCAGACTCTGATGCAAAAGACCCAGATAAACCTTTTGACAGTGCAAATGATGGCCCAAGTGGAGTTGGAATAGGAATGGAAATTGCGCGTCAAATAAATTTAAAAAATCCATCTATTGGAGTTGATATCATACTTTTCGACATGGAAGATTACGGTGAAAGTGGTGGAGATGAGAATACCTGGTGCTTAGGGTCACAATATTGGGCACAAAATTTACATGTACCAAACTACACGGCAAATTTTGGTGTTTTGTTAGATATGGTTGGTGGACCTAATGCTATTTTTCCAAAAGAAGGTAATTCTGTGGAACTAGCTTCTGCTGCTGTTGATAAAGTATGGAAAACAGGAAATGATATTGGTTATGGAAATTATTTTTCATCGCAAACAAAATCATTTGTAGGAATAGATGATCATATCTGGGTAAATAAAGCTGGCGTACCTTGCATTGATATTATTGAATACAACCAGGCTACAGGGGGCTTTGGCGACTATCATCACAAGCATTCTGACAACATGAGCATGATAGACAAAAATACATTGAAAGCAGTTGGGCAAACATTGTTAGAAGTAATTTATTCTGAAAAATAACATTTCATCTCAACACTCTTTTTTTTAATAACAAGCAAAATAGTTTTGAAAAAAATTCTCATTATCCGCTTTAGTTCTATTGGCGACATTGTATTAACAACGCCTGTAATTCGCTGTATCAAAGAGCAAAAGCCAGAAACAGAGATTCACTACCTAACAAAAAAAACATTCAAAGGAATATTAGAAAACAATCCTCATCTTTCGAAAATTCATTGTATCGAAAAAAATGTGAGTGAAATTATTACAGAATTAAAAAATGAAAAATTTGATTTTGTAATCGACCTTCATGGCAATCTTCGTTCCTCACAAGTGAAAATTAATTTAGGAAAAACATCTTACTCTTTTAAGAAATTAAATTTCAAAAAATGGATGTTAGTTAATTTCAAAATAAATAAAATGCCGGCAATGCATATCGTAGATCGTTATATGCAAACTATTGAAAAATTAGGTGTAAAAAATGATGGTAAGGGATTAGATTATTTTATTCCGAAAAATGATGAAATAAAAACAACTTCACTCCCAATTACACATCAAAATGGATACATTGCCTTTGTGATTGGAGCAAAACATTTTACCAAACAATTACCAACTGAAAAAATAATTTCCATTTGCAGAAAAATCAATCAGCCGATTATTCTTTTGGGAGGGAAAGAGGATTCAGAAAGAGCTAATGTAATTGAAAATACAATTGGGGCTGCTATTTACAATGCTTGCGGAAAATATAATTTAAATCAATCAGCATCGTTAATTCAACAAGCAACAAAAATAATTACTCACGACACAGGACTAATGCATATTGCTGCTTCATTCAAAAAAAAAATAATTTCTGTTTGGGGAAGTACAGTTCCTGCATTTGGTTTTACACCTTATTTGCCTGACCCAAAATCAAAAATGGTGGAAGTAAAGAACCTTTCTTGCCGACCATGTTCCAAAATTGGTTATGATAAATGTCCAAAAGGTCATTTTAAATGTATGAATGAAATTGATGAGATGGCATTCTTATAATTAAAATCTCCAACAAACTAATTTTCATTAATTTAAATAACTTTCGCGTTTTCTATCACATACAAAATATCATATTTTTTCGTATTTTCGTTTACTCAAAAAACTGCCCCAAAACATGCGTTTACAATTTTCTCTGATTATTTTATTTAGTCTGCTTTACAAAACAGCTTTCCCTATTCAACCAACAATTGTGGAAAGAAATAACAATAAAGACATTAAATCAACTATCGCTTGGAAAGCAGAATCCTCAACTTCAAATTCTGGAATAATGGTTTCC
>CAIXIP010000123.1 GCA_903919535.1 uncultured Bacteroidota bacterium
CCCTACACGACGCTCTCCGATCTGACTTGAATACTTTAAAAAAATCAATCAGTGTTATTCAAATAGCTAAAGGAATAATTGAGTTGCCAAAAATAAAATTACGCTTGACTAATTTTAAAATTAATGGTGAACTTCAGAAAAACTATATAGATAGTATTCAGGTTGAAAGCGCAACTGCATTAATTCGTATGGGTGATGTTTATTGGGAAAAGTTAAACTGGGACAAACTTTTTATAAACAATGAATTTAATGTTGAAACCTTTAAGATCAATAATGCTACAATTATTGCTTCGGTAAAGAAAAAGGATTCGAATTCTGAAACAAAAATTAAATCAGAAAAATCGTTTAATTTCAAAGTGACAAAATTATTTCTAGTAAAGGGGGATGTTAAATTGGTAGATAAAAAACTTAATAATCCTTCACTTACCATTAATAACTTTGAGATTGAAGATGTTTATAATGTTGATAAACAAATATTCTTTTCAAAAATTGCAGGCATTGTAAATCAAATTACTCCAATCAAATTAAATGATAATTTAATTAAGATTGGTAGTGTAGTGATTAATACAAGAGAAATTAAATTGAACGATATTGCGTTCGTAGGTGCAATAAAAAGCAATAAAATCAATCTCTTTGTTCCTGAATTAAGCCTTCTTAATCATGATAATTTCATAGATATAGAACATCCCTATTTTGATAAATTGGTTTTAAATAAAAGTAAAATCAGATTAGAAATGAAATTAGATTCTGCAGATGAAAACGCTAACAGCAAAGTAGAAGTGAATAATTCCAAGTCTATACCTTCTATTAGAATAGATGAAATATCAGTAAAAGATGTTGATGCGGATGTGTGTGTAGCAAACCCACAAAAGGAAATGTTATTGAATGCAAAAATGAATATAAATTTAGAGATAAATAAATTTAGTACAGAAAGCTTACAATTAAATTCCAATCAAGGAAAGAAAAATATCCTGGATCAAATTAAAGGAGAAATTTATGCAAACATTGTGGCATCGACTATTAGTTTAAGCCAGAAAAATAATAACATACTTATTAAAGATTTAAAGGTCACTAATACAATAGCACTAAACCCAATAAACATAAAACTGATTTCGGATTCTGTCTTTAATTTACCAGACTACTTTTCTGTTTCTTTAAAAAAATATTCATTTAACAATCCTAAAATATTTGTTGATGGGAAGAATCTAATTTGGAATAACTCAATTTCTCAATTGTCTACCGACTCAATAAATTTCCATCTTAGAGAAGGGAAAAGCGAGTTTCTTCAGGAGCATGAATTTCAAACGGTTTTTCCTCTTTTGAAAATTGCCTCCTTGAGCATGAATAATTTTGATGTTAAAAAACTTATACATGACAAATCTTTCTTTGTTCCTAAAATTGTTGTTAATGACTTATATATGGAATTATCTAAGGATAAAACAAAACCATTTAAGCATGGAGAAACAAAGGAGATGTTTACATCAATTTTAAAAAAGCTGAAGTATTCTGTTAAAATAGATACAATTGCGCTAATGAATGGAAGTGTATATTATGATGAAATATCTGCTAAAACTGGTCAAGTGGCCAATATTAATGTGACAAATATTAATGGA
>CAIXIP010000124.1 GCA_903919535.1 uncultured Bacteroidota bacterium
AATATCCATTTTAACTTGCTATTTACTGTAAGATAAAAAATTATTATAGTCCCTGATATAATCACTTTCATTATATCTATGCGAAGTCAGTACTAAACAAATGGCACCTGAAGAAAAACCCTTTTCAGCTGCCCATATACCAGGAGGAATATGTAATCCATAAAAAGGCCTGTTTAATAAAACGGTTTTCTTATTTAATCCATCATCTACCTCAACTTCAAAGCTTCCGCTTGCCGCTACCAGAAATTGGTGACATTCTTTATGGGCATGAGCTCCCCTGGATTCACCTGCAGGAAGATCGTAAAGGTAAAACACTCGTTTTATTTCAAAAGGCAAGTTTGAAATTCCTTCTACAAAAGTAATGTTACCTGCCCTATCTTTTACCTTAGGTAGTTCATGTATTGAGCAATCATATATGTTCGGTTTTTTATTCATTTATCGCTGAAGTAAAAATTTTAAAATCTCGAACATAGTCTTCTTTATTAAATTTTGTTGAACATAAGACTAAAGCCAAGGAATTTGTCGAAAAATTCTCAATTTTTCTCCAAGTAAGTTTTGGAACGTACAACCCATAGTAAGATCTGTTTAATGTATATTTCTTCTCTTCTTTTCCGTCATTCAAAACAATGTCAAAACTTCCTGAAAGAGCAACAATAAGTTCTTCCGTTTCTTTAAACGCATGACTACCCCGAAATTCACCACCAGGTACATCATAAATCCAATATGTTCTTTTAATTTCAAAAGGAATATGATTTCCCTCTTCAATAAACGTTAAATTACCTCTTTCATCTATAATTTTAGGCAATTCAATAATTCCACAATTAGCTTTGATACTTTTATTCATCACCTATTTTTTTTATAACCTTAGCGGGTATTCCACCAGCAATAACATTTGCAGGTATATCAACTGTAACAATACTTCCGTTAGCAATTACAGAATTTTCACCAATTGTTACACCTTTCAATATTTTCACATTTGAACCCAACCAAACATTATTTTTTAACTCAACTTCTCTTACAAAATGCTCCCCTCCGAAACGTGCGGATGAATTGATGTTATGAAAATCGGAATCTGTAATTTCTACATTTGTTCCAATTAATGCATTATTTCCTATTTTTATTCCTTTTTCAGAAACTGCTACAAAATTATTATTAATAAATACATTCGTCCCAAATTCTATTTTTGAATCAGGGGTGCGTGCCTCTAAATGAATATTTCCCGAATAAAAAAAAGGGGAAGGGAAATAACCTAATTGAACTTTTTCTTGAAAAATAAATTTACCCTTCCCCAAAAAAAGAACAGGTTGCGTTATAATTGGCCTACCTTCAACATTAGCTATATTATCAGAATGAATAGCAAATATCTTTATTCTAATTTTTTGAAAATACTGTCTAATAATTTTAAAAAAAAATCGCTTAATCATTATTCTCGATATTATATATCCAATTCAGATTGGGCCTACATATCCCTGAAACAGGACTAAAGTTAACTCCCCTATCAAAAAAAGTATCCTCAATTTCAAATTGAATAATATTTTCGTGTTTAAATAAAACATATTGTTGATTTTGCCCAAAAACAATTTTTATTTTATAAACTCCCGCATTTAAAATAAATGGGTTTAACTTACCATTTAATTTATACAACCCTATTTCGGAATTATTTTCACTTGAAATTATTATACCTGATTCAAATATTTTTGTGTCGTCAAGGCCATATACTGTAAAACCAAATGCAATATTAATATTTCCGATATAATTATTAAAGCTAAGGTCAAAACTAATTCCACTGCCTATCGTCAATTTGTTGCCTTCTATTGGCATTAGTGAGATATTATTAATTTTAATGTTTTCATTGCCAGGTCTTTCATCTTTATTCCATTTTCTATTTAAAGAAATAGTCTCCAATGATTGATTAAGATATGCGTTCACTGCATTTTTAATATCTCCTTTATACACAATTTCTCCATTTTGTATAACTATTCCTTTATCACACAAGTTTTGTATGGCTCCTAGGTTATGACTCACAAACAAAACTGTTCTTCCTTGCCCAGCTACATCTTTCATTTTACCTAAACACTTTTTTTGAAATTCGGCATCCCCAACAGCAAGAACCTCGTCCACGATTAAAATTTCAGGCTCTAAATGCGCAGCAACAGCAAAACCCAAACGAACCATCATACCAGAAGAGTATCGTTTTACCGGAGTATCAATGTATTTTTCGACTCCTGAAAAATCAATAATTTCATCAAATTTACTTTTTATTTCGGCTTTGGTCATCCCGAGAATAGCTCCATTTAAAAAAACATTTTCACGTCCGGTTAATTCAGGATGAAAACCGGTACCTACTTCTAAAAGAGCAGCAATACGTCCTTTTACTTTTATTTCACCAGTGGTAGGGGTTGTTACCTGCGATAAAATTTTTAACAAGGTTGATTTACCAGCACCGTTTTTCCCGATGATCCCTAAAACCTCTCCTTGTTTTACTTCAAAATTTATATCCTTTAATGCCCAGACTAAATCACTTCCTCCTTTAACTGAACGATCATTCACCACCCCAACTTTTAAATACGGATCTTCCTTGCCACGCATGCGATACCATGCACGGTTTAGGTCATGTGAAATAGTACCTGTACCTACCTGGCCCAGGCGGTATTGTTTTCCTACATTTTCAACTTTAATTACTGTGTTCATTTTGAGGTTGAGGTCATTTCAGCTTAATTTAGAGATTGAGATTTTTATCTAAAATTTAATATTTACAAAAATAAATTAAAATTTAACTCTTTGCATTATAATCAAAAATAGTTGGCATTTATTTTTTAAGCTCCTTTTTTCATATGAAATAGCCATGTTTGGAGGAAACTCAAACAAAGAATGAAAATAATTTTCAAAAGGCGTATTCTCCGAAGGAGTCCTTCGGACCATATGGCAATAAAAAAACAAATTATTCACATATGAAAGAGAGATTTCATTTGAATAATTCAACCCAATCTACTGAAATCTAATACTTGTAAGCAGATTTCTCTCTTCATTTCATTGCGTTCGAAATGACAGTTGAAGTGGTCATTTTGATCAACGAGAGAAATCTTAATGATATGGTAACAAAAACATGCTCTGCTAATCCTTTGCTAATTTACAAACAGGCATTTCCGAAAAATCTTTGTTCATCTATTTAAGATTAAAACACTCTTCTATTATCTTGCTCTTAACCTTTCCTTCAAGCTAAACTTTTAAAATCTCCCAATTCCCTCCTTTTGCAGGCCCAATACGTTTGACAAGTCCTTTTTCTTTTAATTTACCTATATTTTCTTTTACTTTTCGTTGCGAAATTTTCACTTTATCTGCTAATTCTTTTGTTGAAATATACGCATTCTGCCGCATCATCCGCATTATTTGTAATTGATTTTCAGATAAGTTATCGGTGACCTTATCGGTGACCTTATCGGTGACCTTATCGGTGACCTTATGGGTGACCTTATCGATGATTTTTTTGCTAAAAGTGGTTTTTTGTTTTGTATAACTTAATTCCACTAAAAAGCCATTTGGAACCTCCTTGCATTCCAACTGCATTGTTGGATATTGCTTTAGTTCATTAAGGATACGCTTAAACCCACTGCCATATTTTTCAATATCACCTGTAAGATAAAAAGCTTCGGATAGTAATTTATTTCGCGCATAGGCCTGGTAATTATTGCTTTTAAAATCTTCAACAGTAAGATCGCCAAACAATTTACCGGGGTTAAAAAAAGTGATTTTTTTATCAAAAACTTTTATTTGTACATCTATCGGACTCAAATAATCGCGATGAATAAGAGCATTCAAAACCAATTCTCTAAGAGCAGGCAAAGGGTATTCAAATATTTCGGTACGCTGGGTAACTTTTCCGGTAATTTCAAAAGCTACTTTAATTTGTGCAATTAAATAATTCATTGTTTCTTCTACCACCTCAAACAATGAGCCTCTCAACATTTTATCATCAATAATAAATGAAGGCGTTTTAAATCGGCCCAAATGAACATTGAATGGGATATCGGTTTTTGAAAAAAGAAGATAAGCCGCATTTGTAATTTTACCATTAGAAATTAATCTAAGTTTTTCTAAACTTTCAATAGCAGATCCATCTAGTTTAAAACGTCCGATGGTATTCACTTTTTGAATAAACTTATCAGCTTTTTTTAAATCAATATCCTCACTACTAATGTTTGTTGCCGGGTAAGAGTCCCAAGACACTTGCAAGGACTGCATACTTAAATCAGCAATTTCCAGCACTGATAATTGGTGATTGGCATTTTTAACTCTTTTGTAATATCTACCTTTAAAAGAAATAGGTTTGATAGGAAACTCCTGAATAGACAATTCAACCACTTGCCTATTTTTATAATCAATAATTTCCAGATCCGGTATAATTGAAGGTTGTGTTTTTACTTTAATTTCGTTTAACCATTTTTGAAATGTTTCTTTTCCGTATTTGAAATTTGTATTGGGTTGACCATCATCATTAACTCCTACCAATACTTTCCCTCCTTTGCTATTAGCAAAGGCAACTAAGGTTTCAATAACAGAATCGTTGAAACTTGATTTATATTCTATATGTTGATTTTCTTTCAATTTTATTTTTTGGAGTTCACTTTCGAAATTTAAATTTCGCATTTCAAACCCCTCTAAACTGTATCCATAAATGATTTTTCCACTTTGTTAAATACAATTACTCCCAAAAACAAAAGTATGATCATAAAAACAAAACTATATGCTAAATAGCCCCAATTAAAAAAGCCAATACCTACAAAACTGTATTTAAAAGCTTCAATGATAGGAGTAATAGGGTTTAACAATAAAAGAAATTTATACTTTTCGGGAACTAAAGATAATGGGTAAACAATGGGACTTGCATACATCATCAATTGAACACCAAACCCAACTAAAAAAGTAAGATCCCTGTATTTGGTAGTTAATGCTGAAATGATAATGCCAAACCCCATTCCTAAGCCTGCCATGATAATTATTAATAGTGGAATTAATAATAAGTAAGTGTTTGGATGTATGGTATCTGTGGTAAACAAATAGTATAGCCAAACGATAATAAATAGTAAAAATTGAATACTTAATTTTATTAAATTAGAAACAATAACAGAAAGAGGCACTATTAAACGAGGAAAATACACTTTACCAAAAATACCCGCGTTGGCAATAAATGTATTGGATGTTTTATTCAGGCAATCAGAGAAATAGGTCCATAGGGTTATACCAGACAAATAAAACAATACAGGTGGAATATCATTGGTACCAATCTTTGCAACATTGGTAAAGATTACAGTAAAAGTGAGTGTAGTAAGTATCGGTTGAATTATTAACCATAACGGGCCCAGTATGGTTTGTTTGTATACAGATACAAAATCACGTTTTACAAAAAGTAGCAGCAAATCACGGTAACGCCACAATTGTTTTATTCCAATATTTAAAAGTGATGACTTTGGTTTAATAATTAAATCCCAATTTTCATCCGCATTTCCACTATTCATATTTATATTTCAGTAATATTTCAAATTTTAAAATTTTAAAAATCCTGTCTTTTCAATAAGCTGATTTCTCAATCATTTTATTTCGTTCGAAATGAATACCTTAATGTCATTTCGACTCCTTCGACTCTGCTCAGGATAAATTCCAAGAGAAATCTCATCTCGATAAGCAGATTTCTCTCTTCATTTCATTCCGTTCGAAATGACAGTATGTTTTTGCCCGGTCAATTATCAGGAGAAATCTCATCTTTGTTAACAGATTTCTCTCATAATTTGATTACGTTCGAAATGACAAAAAACAGATTGGTTTATTTTGCTTCCTTTTTCGAACTCTCGCCATACCCGTATCCATAACCATACCCGTATCCATAAGCATATTTGTTATAATAATACTTTGAACGTTTACGGTTTACACCATTTAAAATAAATCCAAAATGTTTTAACTGATTCAAGGCTACAATTTCATGCGCATTTTCAATAGACTCTTTAGAGGCAAATTTCGCATTTAACACAAACAAACTGATATCGGCATGTTTCATCAATACCAATGCATCTGATATCAAACCAATAGGTGGTGTATCGATAATAACATAATCGAAGTGTTGTTTTGCATATTCCAAAATATTTTCCAAAGGTTTGGATAAGATCATTTCTGATGGGTTTGGTGGTGTTGGTCCTGAAAGTAAAGTATACATGTTTTCAACACTGGTTTCCTTTATAGATTCCTCGATGGTAGAACGGCCAATTACAATAGTGCTGATACCAATATCAGCAACCATGTTTAATGCTTTTTGAATCTTCGGTTTGTGCAGATCCAGTTCCAATATCAATACTTTTTTGCCTGCCTTGGCAAGAATAGCAGCAATGTTTAAAGAAGTAAACGTTTTTCCTTCGCCCGGATTATTGCTTGTAACTACAATTACCTTTGAGCCTGTTTCGGGCGACATGTATTGCAGATTGGTACGTATGGTTCGGAAGGATTCTGTAATGGGTGATTTACTTTCTTTTTCAACAGCAATAGCCCAACCGGCAGCCGAGGATGAAAATATTATTTCTCCAAGAATAGGCAAACTCGTTTTTTTCTTTAACTCAGCAACACTTTCAATTTTAGCAAAAAAACTGATGCGAATAAAAATAATAATGAGTGCCAAAATTAGACCTGCTCCAACAAAAGAAAAATAAATTTTTTGTTTGTTTGGTCTTACAACTCCAATATTACGTGCTGTTTCAATTACTTTTATTTCGGGTAAAATTCCGGCACGACCAATTATGGTATTTGATTTTTTTTCTAATAAAAACAAATACATCTTTTGATTAACCTCGAAATTACGCTGTATACCTAATAGATCTCTTTGCTTTTTAGGGATGGTTTTAATATTTGATATATAGAAATTTATTTCTTTTTCGACATCCTGCAAACCGTCTCCAATTGCTTTTTTGCTATTATTTATGTATACTAGTAAATTATTTTTTAATTTTTTTATGCGCTGTTTCCCTTCAATAATTCCAAAATTTTCAGTAGTCGCACCAGTCAAGCGTTCCCCTTCCTCCAATTGCATTTTATATAATTCTGTGGTGCTTTGTTTTAAAAAAGCATCATCACTCACAACATATACATCGGGTGGCAAAAACTGGGGATCTTTATCTTCAATAATGTATTTTTCGAGAGAATTTAGCGCGCCCAATTCTAAATTTAAAGAGGAACGTTTATCATCATAACCACTCATTTTTTTAAAATAATCATCCTGTTCTTTGCTTAGATCCAATATACCCTTATTTTCTTTATACAGTTGCATGGTATCCTCTATGCTAGAAAGCACATTGGATACTTCTGCCATTTGTTTTTCAATAAATTTCAGGGTATTCGTGTTTACTTCCAATTTTGTTTTTACACTATTTTCGATATATACAGTGGTTAAAGTATCTAAAAATGCCAGAGCCCTTTCGGTAATTACATCTTCTAAATTTACTTGCAGAATATTGGTATTTTCAGGTGTTTCTACAGAGAGAGCCGATCGGAACCTGTATACCAGCGTTGGAAGATCATGAATAACTAATTTATAATTAATTTGAGAAATAGCTTGGGAATTATCTTTTGATATTGTCTTGTTTTTTATTAACAACTTAATATCCGAATCGATAAATTCTTTATCAAAAAAACCCTCTTTTACTATTTCATCTTCGTTTACAGTGAAATTCAATTGATATTTATGTTCATCCAACACTTTTAAACCGATCTCCTGTTCATAAAACCTTGGATTTACTACCATCACATCTACCTCAAAAGGCATAGACTCATATACCTCCG
Source organism: uncultured Bacteroidota bacterium (assembly GCA_903919535.1). Classification (GTDB taxonomy): domain Bacteria; phylum Bacteroidota; class Bacteroidia; order 2-12-FULL-35-15; family 2-12-FULL-35-15; genus 2-12-FULL-35-15. Next base: position 7,822 of record CAIXIP010000124.1, read on the forward strand.
TAGTCTTTATCCTTCCAACAATGTAATAGGATACATCTAATTTCATTCGATTAACTGCAGTTTTTATTAAATCGTAGGACTGAATAACACGCATTTCAGTGGAATTATCAATACTTGATTGATTCCATAAATTATAATATGAGGAGCCAAAATTTTCACCGATAATACTTTGTTCATTTACCTGATCGTTATTCTCTAGTACAAGTTGAGTCTGAGCCCCAAAAACATTGATGAGTTTATAGGTATATAAGTAGGAGGCGGAATAAGAAATTAGCAATAATCCAATAACGATATACCAATTTTTTGCTGCAATTTGCACAAAGGATTTTAAATCATCCAATTCGATGATGGATGCCGTTTTATTGTTTTTCACAAAAAAAGATTAATGTTCGAATACAAATATAAACATTTTTGGGACGATTTTTCAGACCTAATAAAATTACATTCTTTTCAAATATCTTACATGTTTGTAAAAAAAGCCTGATTTGAAAAACTTTTTTCATTATATTTACGTATCCCAAAAAAGTAAATTAAAAAAAAATAAATATAATATGAAAAATATCATACTTTCTATTCTCTTTTTTTTCGCTATTTCTGTTGTAAAATCAGCTACATTCACTGCTAAAGCTGGAGTTGGAGATTATAACACAGCGGCTTCATGGACACAATCAGGAAGTGATGCGGATGGTATCCCTGATGCTGATGACCCTGTTGTAATTGGAAATGGAAGCACCATTACCGTAACAAATGATAACCAATTTTGTTGGGTACTAACTGTTTCTTCGGGTGGTACTCTTACATTTAATAATATTGACCAGTTTTGGTGTAAGCATTGGATTCAGCTAAATGGAACTATTAACGGCACTTTAAGTGGGGCCAACCATGTTTTTAACATCGGTTCTACCAATGCATATTATATTACAGGTACTGGTAGTATGTCCATTACAGGGAATTTGAAAATTTTGAAAAATTTTTCATTAAATGGAGTAACGATAAATAATACCGGTTCTATTCTAATCGATTATTGCACGGTTACGAATAATGCATTTGTTACGCTTACTGGTGGTGGAACAGTTGCTGGCATATACTCTGCATCCGGATGGATCAATGGTAGTAACTCAACTTTATCTATAGAAGCTGCACCTATGACCACGGGATCAATTCAAACTACCTCCATTAACAATACTCTTACTTTATCCGGCAACAGCACCTATTCTTGCACAAAACTTGTAAATTTCTACAACTTGATTATTAGTGGCTCTGGAACAAAATCGATAAGTTCTACTAATTCACCAACTATTTCAGGATCTCTTACAATCAATGCCGGAGCAAGTTTTACTCAAAATTTCTGGCAATTAACAATTAAAGGAAACTTAATCAATAATGGTACATTTACAGCTTCATCAGGCAAAACTACTATTTTTTCAGGAACAGCTCTTCAAACAATAAGTGGCACAGGAACAACAATCATGTCAACTATATCTTTTGGTAATACTTTAGGAGTAATAAATACATGTACAAGTCTTATTTCATCTTCACTTATTTCGATTACGGTTGGTAATTTTTCGCATAACAGTGGTACTCTTACAATTGGTGGTGCATTCACAAATCATGGAACATTTAATGCTAACAACATCGGAAATTCTGTAATTATCACAGCCATCTCACAACCATTACCTAGTTCTGTTTCAGGTTATTATAATTTAACAATTGGTGCAAGTTCTGGTACAACAACTCTGCCTTCCGCTACAACAATAGCTAACAACCTTGTTATAAATGCTGGAAACACTTTAGATGTAGCAGCCAGCAATTATGGTATCAATATCGGTGGAAACTGGACTAACAATGGTACTTTTTCTTATAGATCAGGTACCGTCACCTTTAATGGATCAGGTCCACAAACAATAAGTGCAAGTTCTTTTTATCATTTAACCATAAGTAATACCAACACAGCAACACTTGCCGGTGCAATTTCCACCAATGGATTTCTCGCTATAGATTTTGGTGGCACTTTAGATGTGAGCGCAAGTAATTATGCTATTAATGTTAAAGGAACCTGGTCCAATGATGGAACTTTTAATGCTAGAAATGGTGTTGTTACTTTTAATGGAACTGCTGCCAAATTTATTGATGGAACTGCAACAAATACATTTTATGACCTTACAATAAATAATGCTGCAGGTATTACAAATACAGCTACATCAATTGTTACTGATGCTCTAACTGTCACTTCTGGTAATCTTGCTAATTCAGGAACATTCACTTTAAAATCTGATGTGAACAGAACAGCTCGCATATCACCAATGCCTTTAGCAGGATCGATTAGTGGAAATTTTATTACTGAACGTTATATTACATCTAGAGTTTCAAACTGGTGTGATCTATCTTCCCCGGTTCAATCATCTACCTTTGCTGATTGGGCTAATGAATTACCTGCGATTCAGCTTGCTAATAATTACTCATCAGCATATACCTGGGTAGAAGCGACAGATACTTTTGCTGCTGTTACATCACTTGCAACAGTATTAACACCAGGAAAAGGATTTGAAGTCTATTTAACCGGTGATAATATTTACTCTGATTTTCCAAATACAACAATGAACACAATTGGTGTTCCAAATCAACATGATCAAAATCTAAGTGCCTTAGTAACATTTAATGGTACAGGATGTAATTTAGTAGGTAACCCATTTGCTTCAAGTATTTCTTGGAGTTCTGTTCTTGCAGCTTCTTCCAATTTATCACCTACTTATGATTTTATGGACTATACAACAGGAAATTATGGAACACTTGGGGCTGGCTCAGAAATTGGCTCAAATCAAGGCTTTTATGTCTATGCAACCTCTGCGGCTGCTACATTGATTATTCCGGAAAGTGCTAAAACATCAAGTTCAAATAGTACATTAAAATCAAAAAACAGTATTGATCCATTCTTTACCCTTAAGCTTTCTAGTTCAGATATATCAAACACATTATCTCATAAACTTAAAATTAACGCAGCAAATGATGCTTCGGATGGTTGGGATAATAACGATCATATTTTCAGAAATAGCCCAAACAAATTAGCTCCAACTATTACTTGCTTTATTGAAGGAAAAAAATCGGTTATCAATACGTTTAATAAATATGATGATTCATACAGTATTCCTTTATATACTTCTGTTGGTATTTCCGGTAATTATATAATTGAAGCCGATGGTTTCGATTACCTATCTGATTATTCTTGTATTAAATTAGAAGATAAAGCCCTAAATAAAATTATTGATCTTACTTCTGAAAAAACATATTCATTCAGAATGAATACAACAGATAAGGCAGACAGATTTA
>CAIXIP010000125.1 GCA_903919535.1 uncultured Bacteroidota bacterium
AAAATAATCCCAAACAAAAAATCAACCATCCGCAAAGGAGGTATTGCTCCCCTTGGGGTTTATAAAACTACCTGGATCTTTAAGCAACTGGAAGCCATTGGCGAAAAATATGGATTTACCTTGGATACGCCCTTGGAGGATATTTCTGATGAAGCAATCAACACCATCTTATTCGGATCAGACGAAGTATTTAAAATAAAACAATTTACCGACAGTTCTGCAACAAGCTATAGCATAGCATTTGAAGGAATAGCAAGCTTTATTTCGAAACAGAATGACGAACAAAGTTCTCCTACCATCGAAAAATGGATACAAGGTTTTATGAATAAAATAACTTGTCCGAAGTGCAATGGAACAAGACTAAAGAAAGAATCACTTCATTTTAAAATTGACAATAAAAACATTTCGGAATTAGCCGATATGGGAATTATTGAACTTAAGGAATGGTTTGCAGATATTGAAACACGCTTAAACGCAAAACAAAATACGATAGCTAAAGAAGTTTTAAAAGAAATCCGAACCCGTATTTTATTTTTATTGGATGTTGGATTGGATTATTTAACGCTAAACAGAAGCGCAAGAAGCCTTTCCGGAGGAGAAGCTCAACGTATACGCTTAGCCACACAAATAGGGTCTCAATTAGTTGGAGTGCTTTATATTTTGGATGAACCGAGTATCGGATTGCATCAAAGAGATAATGTCAGACTCATAAATGCTTTGAAAAACCTTCGGGATATAGGAAATTCAGTAATTGTGGTTGAACACGACAAAGAAATGATTCTGGCTGCCGATCATGTAATTGACATTGGACCCGCTGCCGGAGTTCATGGTGGAAAAATAATTGCACAAGGAACGCCTACTGAAATATTAAAATACCATACACTTACTTCCGACTATATTAACGGAATCAAAGAAATTCAAATTCCTTCTAAACGAAGAAAAGGAAGCGGAAAATCTTTAGTTCTGAAAGGTGCTTCGGGAAATAATTTAAAAAATGTTTCTGTTGAATTTCCATTAGGAAAATTAATTTGTGTAACCGGTGTTTCCGGAAGTGGTAAATCTACATTGATCAATGAAACACTCTACCCTATTCTAAACAAACACTTTTATCGTGCAGAAAAAAAACCGTTGCAATATAAATCAATAACAGGATTAGAACATATTGACAAAGTAATCGACATTGACCAATCACCGATCGGTCGCACACCACGAAGCAATCCTGCTACTTATACAAATGTATTTTCAGATATTAGAACTTTATATTCCGAAATACCAGAAGCGAAAATCCGGGGTTACAAACCGGGCAGGTTTTCATTCAACGTAAAAGGAGGCCGCTGCGAAACTTGTAAAGGTGCAGGTTTACGAACTATTGAAATGAATTTTTTACCAGATGTATATGTAGATTGCGAAACATGTAATGGAAAAAGATATAACAAAGAAACATTGGAAATTCGTTTCAAAGGAAAATCAATAAGTGATGTATTAAATATGACCATTGATATTGCTGTTGATTTCTTTGCAAGCATCCCTTCTATTATTCAAAAAATAAAAACCCTGCATGATGTTGGTTTAGGCTACATAACACTCGGACAGCAAAGCACAACACTTTCTGGTGGTGAGGCGCAAAGAGTAAAATTAGCAACTGAATTATCAAAACGTGATACAGGAAATACCTTTTACATTTTAGATGAACCAACTACAGGCTTACATTTTGAGGATATTCGCATCTTGCTTGAAGTATTGGATAAATTGGTTAATAGCGGTAATACCGTTTTAGTAATTGAACACAATATGGACATTATTAAAGTGGCAGACCATGTCATTGACCTTGGACTGGAAGGTGGTAACGCTGGAGGAACAGTTCTTTGCGAGGGTACTCCTGAAGAAATAATAAAAAACAAAATCAGTTACACAGCTAAATTTTTAAAAGAGGAATTAAAAAAATAGTTATTGGTTACTTGTTATTTATTTGTTTAGAAAAAAATTAAATTCTAATTTCAAAAAAATTGTAATTACTATATTCGTACAAAAATCATAATTAGTAAAAATGACAAATCAAGAAGAAGATAAGATCCGTAAAGCTTTTGCAGCTAAAGACTGGAATGATATTAAAGCATCAGACTCATGGCAAATTTTTAAAATCATGAGTGAGTTCGTTGACGGGTTTGAAAAAATGAGCCGAATTGGCCCATGCGTTTCTATATTTGGTTCAGCAAGAACAAAACCGGAAAATCCATTTTATAAACTTGCAGAAGAAATAGCCTTTAAATTAACACGTGAAGGTTATGGAATTATTAGTGGTGGCGGTCCCGGAATTATGGAAGCGGCAAATAAAGGCGCAAAAACAGGTGGAGGAAAATCTGTAGGTTTAAATATAATGCTACCATTTGAACAAAGCTCAAATCAATATGTTGACAACGATAAAAATGTCAATTTCGATTATTTCTTTGTTCGCAAAACAATGTTCTTAAAATATTCACAAGGCTTCATAGCTATGCCAGGTGGATTCGGAACATTAGACGAATTATTCGAAGCTATCACATTGATACAAACCAATAAAGTGGCTCACTTTCCAATTATTCTGGTTGGAAAAAAATATTGGGAAGGAATGCTTCATTGGATAAAAGAAACTATGCTTAATGAAGAACACAATATTAATGAAAAAGACCTAGATCTATTTAAAATTGTAGAAACTGCTGACGAAGCTGTTTCAATAATTAATGAATTTTATTCGAAGTACTTATTGAAACCAAATTTCTAGTCCAACTTATCAAAAGAAGTTTGTTGACAAACATCAACCTTATCTGTCATTCCCTCTACCCTCCAAAATGTCTTATTTTAATAGCTATTTCAAATTATTAAAATAATTCATTTTGTTATTTCCTAAATCACCCTAGCGGTTATTAACACGCTTTTGTTTGTAATTACAGTGCTCCTACATTAAAACTCAAATTAACTTAGAATAGTTTTGTTCTAGATGAATTGAGCAGTTTTTATAATGAACAAAAAAAGTTCAGCACAACTAAACTAATCCAAATGATAAGAAAAAGTTTACTCTCCTTAGTTTCAGTATTTTTAATTGCTGGGACAGTCAATTCTCAAACCGAAAAACAAAAACAACTTCCTTCTGTTGCTATTGGTGGCGGTATCCTTTCCTTTAATGGCGACATAGGAAATGGAATAAACTTAAGTTCTTTCAGTAGAATAAGAGGAGGTTACAACTTAACAGTTGAACAACGTATTGGAAAAATTATTGGTGTTTCGTTAAATGGCCTTTATGGAAAATTGGCTGATAGTGAAAGAAGTAAAACAAGAAATCTAAACTTCCAATCTTCTATTATTCAAGCAGATTTAAATTTAGTTCTTCATTTTGATAACGACCTAATATTAAAACGTAATAGTCCTTGTGCTCCCTATTTATTTGTCGGATTCGGTTTTTTGAAATTTGATCCATATGGAGATCTTACTGACAAGAACGGAACAAAATACAATTATTGGGCTGATGGAACTATTCGAAATTTACCTGAAGCAGATTCATTAGCTATAATTATTCAAAGAGATTATACTTATGAAACTAAATTAACAGACTCTACGACAAAATATACTCGTCATACTTTTGCATTACCAATTGGTGGAGGATTTAAATTGAAAATTCTTGACAATTTGGATATAAATATTGGCGCTACATATTACTTAACTTTTTCTGATTGGATTGATAATTTTAAAAGTGGTAAAAATGATAATTACATCTATGCAAATGTAAATATTCAATACAATTTTGGAAAACCTTACGATGATAGCAAAGAAATATATAAATCTGTTGATTTTGCTGCTCTAGACAAGTTGGATACTGATGAGGATGGGGTAAACGATGGAGAAGATCGTTGTCCGAGCACTCCAAAAGGTGTAAAAGTTGATGGTCATGGTTGCGCGTTAGATGGTGATGAAGATGGTGTTCCTGATTATCTAGACAAAGAACCATTAACAAAAAAAGGATCATTGGTTGATGTAAATGGTGTTACACAAACAGATCAAATGATTGCGGAAAAGCAAGCACAATTTGATTCACTAGCCACAGAGCGTAATCAGTTATTTAATGAAAATCCTAGTCTGGCTTTCTTAAAAGAAGTTGAAGCAAAATCAAAAGAAGCTCACAAAGCCAATCCAAGTAAAACATCTGCTATTCCATATGCTTTAAGATCAGCTGATAAAAACAACGATGGATATATTTCTACAGACGAAATTACATCTGCTATTGACGGATTTTTCGAAGGAGATTCTGATTTCACAGTAGAAAAACTAAATGATTTAATAGATTATTTTTTCGAACAATAAAAAAATAAGTATAACCCAAAAACTGAATATATGTTAAAATTTGTAGCTCTACTATTCAACACTGTAGCATTGTTGATTTATCAGTTTTTCTTCACAGAAGGAGTTACCGTTACACAAAACGTTCCTTCTTCTGCTAAAGCTGAAAGCGAATTTACTATAGAAGTAACAATCAATAAAGGATCTATTGGTGGGTTCGCCAAACTGCAACAAGAGTTACCGGAAGGCTTTACTGCTATTGAAGATAAAAACAGCGGAGCTTCATTTACTTTTAGTAATCATTCTGTAAAATATATTTGGATGTCACTGCCTAGTGACAATGAAATAAAAATTTCTTATAAGGTTAAAGTAGCTGCTAATGATGTTAATGGAGATAAAATTATTGCTGGAAAATTTTCATATATTTCTGAAAATATAAAACAAATCGCAGAGATCCCTCCTACCACAATTACAATTTCCGGTGGAGGTTCTTCCCAACCTGTTGTTACAAATACAACTGCAGATAACACAGCTAATATAGCTGCAAATACAACGCCCCCTGCTGACAACACTGCAACTACTGATAACACCTCGAAAACTCTAACACAACCAAATCTTGAAACTGCACCATTTAATTGCTCTAGGAAAATTCAAGAGACAGCTCCAAATGAATACATTATCGAAATATCTATCAACAAAGGAAATCTAAGCGGATTTGCAAAATTAGTTGAATCTTTACCAGTAGGATTTACTGCAACAGCTATTGAATCAAAAGAAGCTGCATTTACGTTTGCAGATCAAAAAGTAAAATATGTTTGGGTTTCAATGCCGACTGTTTCTGAATATAAGATATCATATAAAGTAAAGGCTGCGGAAACAGTTACTGGTGCGCAAACAATCGATGGTGTATTTTCTTATATAGAAAATGATGAAACGAAAAAATTCATAGTACCTGCAAGTTCAATCATTCTTGGCACACAACCAATTGTTGTAAACACTACTGATAATAATTCAACTGATAACAGTACAAAAAACATAGCTCCTCCAGATAATACTACTAAAACAACAACAGATAATACTGCAATAGATAACTCAACAAAAATATCAACAACTGATAATACCACTAAAACAAATACCTTGGTTGATAATACAACCAAAACAGCAACTAATACTGATAATACAACTTCAGATAATTCAACTAAATCATTATCTGCTACAAACGTTCCTTCCCCTCAAGGAAATGTTAAATACAGTGTTCAAATAGCTGCCTTACATAATGCGAAAAGTCCAAATGCTCTAGCTACAATGTATAGTATCAACGAACCTATCAATACGGAAATGGCTGAAGGATATACAAAATATACTGTTGGTACACATGGTGAATATAAATCTGCTCGTGATGCTCGCGAAGAGATTAAAAATAAAGGTGTAGTTGGTCCTTTTGTTACAGCTTACAATACAGGAAAAAGAATAACGGTTCAAGAGGCGTTGATGATAACTAGCCAAAAATGGTATAAATAATCATTACTCCTTATAATTCAAATTCACCCCTATTCATTTATTATTTGAGTTTTTTGTTATATTTGTAGATATGTTTAAGGGAATTAGACTTTTGGTTTTGTTTTTATTAATTAGCATATTTTCGTTTTCTCAAAATAACGAAAATACTGCAAATGATAGTATTACTTCAATAGCTAATTCTTCAAATAGTACCTCAACAACTTCCACTCAACCTGAAGAAAGTCAAAAAAAAGAATTTATTTTTAAGCCTACTTTGGGATTGGGCACTGGGATGCTCTCTTTTTATGGCGACATTTATGAAAATCATTTTCAGATCCCTATGGTTAGCCGAATTGGATATGAATTATCCCTCGGGCAGCAACTAACAGATTATTTACAATTAAATTTTTATGCTTTATTTGGCAAATTAGGAGCAAACGAACGCTTAACAGCAAACAATCGTAATCTTAATTTTCAATCTCAGATTAATGCTGGTGGGGCTCAATTACTTTACAATTTTGGAAATTTTTTACCGAAAAAACGCACAGCAAGCCCATATATTTCATTAGGCATTGAATCTTTTGAGTTTCTTTCAAAAACAGATGCCTATGACCAATATGGGAACAAATATTACTATTGGGCAGATGGTTCTACTCGCAATATAGCCGAAAATTCAGCTAATGCTTCAGATGCAATAATAATTCATCGTGATTATAAATATGAATCTGATGTTCGGGAAATGAATTTAGATGGCTTTGGAAAATACCCTGAACGTTCATTTGCAATTCCTATTGGAGTTGGTGCCATATTTAACATAAATGATTTTTTGACATTTAAGTTAGGGGCAACAATGCATTTTACGTTTACAGACTATATTGATGGTGTTACTTCAAAAAGTACTGGAAACAGAACAGGAAACAGTAAAAATGACAATTTCATGATGACTTCCTTCTCTCTTAATTATAATTTTGGGACCAAAAAAAATGATCCAAAATATAATCATGAAGAAGAATATGAAGGAGTTGACTTTTTGGCTCTTGAAAATGGAGATGAAGATAATGATGGAGTTTTAGACTTGAAAGATTCGTGTTTGGGTACACCTTCCGGAGTTCCTGTTGACACAAAAGGATGTCCACTTGATGATGACATGGATGGTGTTCCGAATTACAAAGACAATGAGTTAACAACTCCTGTTGGTGCTTTTGTTGATGAAAAGGGCGTTCAACTATCAGATTCACTTCTTGCCTATCAATATGAGTTTTATATGGACTCTACTGGGAAATTTGCAAAAGTGGAAATACATGACCATACTGGAGGTAGTAAAGGTAGTAAATCGATTATGAATCAAAAGGAGTACACTGTTCTTATTGGAACCTTTAATAAAGGGTTGCCGCCTGAACTGATGACAAAATTCCTTAGCATAAGTGATATTACAAGTTCAAACGTTAACGATTCAACAACTATTTATACTGCTGGGAAATTTAATAATTTGTTAGAAGCAGAAAACAGAAAAAAACAACTTGTCGGAGATGGATTAGCTCATGCAAAAGTTGTGTATAAACAAAATGGAATCTATTTTGATGCTCCTGTTTTAGGCACAACAACCAATTCGACTTCTCTATCTAATACGAATACGACTAATACAACTTCAGTAGTTGGAAATAATACAACTGCTAAGGATCCAAAAATCAGTAAAAACACAACATCTTTTGTTCCTGACAATACCGATATGGTTTTAAATACTCCAGGAATGGTTTTAAGAATTCAACTTGGTGCATACAAAAAACGAATGTCAAAAAGTGTATATAAAAACGTTCCAGATGTAATTGAAATAAAAACAGATGATGGATTATATAAATATTTATCAGGCTCTTTCACAAACTTTGATGCTGCAGCAAAACACAAAGTTGATTTGGTTTTAAAAGGTTATGAAGGAGCTTTTATAGCAGCTTATAAAGATGGGAAACGTATTTCGCTAAAAGATGCTGGTGCAACTTCAAAAAAAGAAGAACAAACAGACCTTACAGATACTTCTTCAACAAATGGAGCAAATAAAAATTTAATTGTTTTTAAAGTTCAGGTTGGTGTATTTAAATCTGATCCTCCGGATGCTAAAATGTCAATTTTTGCAAAAATAGATGGTATCAGTGGCGAAACAACTCAAACTGGTTTGAAACGATATATTGTTGGTTCCTTTAAAGATTATAAATCTGCAGAAGAATATAAAAATGATATTATAAAAAAATACGCTCTTAACGATGCATTTGTTGTTGCCTATTATAATAATGAATTCATCTCTTTACAGGAAGCATTCGAATTGATGAAATAGTTAAATCAATTATTTTGAAATGGCATTATTTTTGACTTCAACTAATCAAATAAATATAAAAAAAATGAAAAAACTCATTAAACTAACTTTCCTAGGTGCCGTATTAATTGCTAGCACTAGTATTTTTGCTCAAGAATCTGCAAAGAAAGAAAAAAAGCAAGAACCTAAAAAAGAAAAACAAGTAACTACAACCACAAAAAAAGATGCTGCAACCGATACTACAAAAAAAGGTGGAACACGGATGGCAATTAACGAACAAGGAATACCTAATAAAAAGAACAAAAGTAAAACAGCATCTACTGCTTCTCCTAAGACAGAATCCACAACCAAGGATAAATAAATTTGTATCGCAATAACAAAAAAAGCTTCATGAAATATTGAAGCTTTTTTTGTTGCTGAGGTTTTCTTGAAATCTTAAACAAACAACTCTTGTTATTTGTTTAGAAATAAAACCCCTTTCTTTTTTCTTCGCTGTTGTATTTTACAATACATTTGCATGTAACCAATAAATTAAAAAACTATGACACCTGCAATTCCAATATTTACAATTATCTTGCTTGTATTAGCAGTACTAATACTTTTCCTTTCATTTGTCACTGTTTCTCAGGGGACAATAGCTGTAGTCACAATTTTTGGGAAATACAGACGAATTTTAGGACCCGGATTAAATTTTAAAATCCCATTTTTTGAAGTAGTTTACAAACGTATTTCTATCCAAAATCGATCTGTAGAACTTGAATTTCAAGCAATAACAATAGATCAGGCTAATGTTTATTTTAAGGCAATGTTATTATACGCAGTTATTAATACAAATGAAGAAAGTATTAAAAATGTTGCTTTTAAATTCATTGATGACAGAAACTTAATGCAAGCATTGGTTCGAACGATTGAAGGATCTATTAGAGGTTTTGTAGCAACAAAAAAACAGTCAGAAGTATTATCACTGCGAAAAGAAATCGTTAATGATGTAAAAGAGCAAATTGACCAAACACTTGAAACTTGGGGTTATCACCTTCTTGACCTTCAGTTAAATGATATCACATTTGACGAAGAAATTATTAAATCAATGGCTAAAGTTGTAGCATCAAGTAATTTAAAAGCTGCCGCTGAAAATGAAGGACAAGCGTTATTAATTACAAAAACAAAAGCTGCAGAAGCTGATGGTAATGCCACTAAAATTGCTGCTGAAGCAGAACGTTTAGCTGCTCAGTTACGTGGCCAAGGTGTTGCCTTATTCCGTGAAGAAGTAGCCAAAGGCATGAGTCAGGCTGCTAAAGAAATGGAACAAGCTAATTTAGATACTTCTGTAATTTTATTTTCAATGTGGACAGAAGCAATCAAAAATTTTGCAGAATATGGTAAGGGTAATGTTATTTTCCTAGATGGTTCTAGTGAAGGAATGGATCGTACTATGAGAGAAATGATGGCTATGAATAAATTGATGGAACCAAAAAATCCTGCTCCTATAAAAAAATAGACCAAAATATTTAAGATAAATAAACATTAAGTTAGCTTACAATTTCTTAATCGAAATTTTCAAGACAAAAAAAAGCTGAACCAATTGGTTCAGCTTTTTTTGTCTTATTTAATAAACTTACATCTTTTTTCTTGGGCGTCTTTCACGAGAAAAATTACTTTTTCTATCTCCGCTAGCAGAATCATTTGATGTGCTCTTTGTAAATGTTTTTTCAGAACGGTCGCTATTTGATTTACGTTCTCCTGAATCGCTATTACTCTTTGCATAACCACCTTTTTCAGAACGATCACTATACGATTTACGCTCACCTGAAGCACTTCCGCTTGAACGATCGCTGTATGATCTACGTTCCCCTGAACCAGAACTTCTGCGTTCACCGGATCCACTGTTCCCTCTGTAACCACCTCTATCTCCACCTCTGTCTCCTCCTCTGTCTGAACGATTTCCAAAACTCTTACGTTCTCCACCACCAAAAGATCGTCTGTTTCCACCACCTTCATATCCACCACTTGATCTTCTTTCACCAGAACTATCTCCACGTGATTCGATACGAACATTTCTGTTATTGTATCTAGCATTTTTGAATGTACCTTGGATAATTTCGGCAGCTTCTGTTTTCACTTCAACAAAAGAGAAACTAGATTTCACATCTATATTAACAATTGATGCAATATCAACACCCGATACTTCAGCAATATATTCTTTCATTGTAGCTGAAGTTAAACTATCTAATTCACCAAGATTGATAAACAATTTAGTTATTCCAGGAGTAGAACGTTCTCTTTCTCTTGATGAATTTGCATTAAGATCAGGAGCATTTTTATAATAATCCAAGAAGCGATTAAACTCAGTAGATACAAAACGTTTAATAATATCTTCTCTGGTTAATTCATTTAATTCTTCATAAATTTTTGGCAAATAGGCTTCAATTGCTTCTTCATTTACTTCCACGTTGTGAATTTTTTTCACAAGGCTGAATAATTGTTTTTCACATGCCTCAAAACCAGTTGGAATAGAACCTTGAGTAAATTTCTTTTTAATCATACGTTCAATAATTCTAATCTTTCCAACTTCTTTCATATTTATGATACAAATTGAAACACCTGTTTTTCCTGCACGTGCAGTACGTCCTGAACGATGAGTGTAATTTTCTATTTCATCGGGCAAATTGTAATTGATTACATGTGTTACATCATTCACATCAATTCCACGAGCTGCAACATCTGTTGCAACAAGCATCTGAAGAGAACGAGCACGGTAACGTTTCATTACATGATCACGTTGTTGTTGAGATAAATCACCATGCAAAGAATCTGCACCATAACCATCTTTAATCAATGCATCAGCAATTTCTTGAGTTTCAATTCTGGTGCGGCAAAATACAATTGCAAAAATATCCGGATTTGAATCTGCTATACGCTTTAAAGCTGCATATTTATCACGAGCTTGAACAACATAAAAAATATGTTCGATATTTTCGTTTCCTGAATTTTTAGTTCCTGCTGTAATTTCAACAGGACTAGTCATATAGTTTTTAGAAATGCGCAATACTTCATCCGGCAT
>CAIXIP010000126.1 GCA_903919535.1 uncultured Bacteroidota bacterium
CTCCTCATACCAATAACCCTCTGGTGAGAAGGAAAGGCCATTAATACGGTAAACATACACCTGTGGTGTCCATTTATCGGTCAAGGAACCGCACTGAAAGCCGGAAAGGAAGTAAACATCGGCATCAGGAAACTCTTGTTTTAACCGTTGTCGAATATGTCGTTCGACAGGTTTGGTGATCTTATGAATCCTTGTTTGAAATGTCAATCGCTTGTTCCTGATTACTTAAATTTGTTTTCAAAACATTATTACCTAAAACATCGGTAAGTGTTAATAATGGATTAGAATGATTGCTAAAGCCATGTTTCACAATAATATTATCTATTGCTGGATTTGGATAAACGTTTATAGATAATGCTTCAGTTTTTTCAATAATTCCCGATACCGCGTTTGCATCATAATTATTTCGAATTACAATTGTTCTACTTGCTTGTTGAGCAGGTATTCCGTTATCTGAAGCATCAATTGTAACATAATATAAGCCTGGTGCCAAACCCACTGCAGAAAAATTACAATCGAATTGTTTGTAGGTAGGAGTATTCATTGTCTGTGTAAATGTAAATGCTGCAGCATTGCTGCATGAAACAGTTGCTGTTACAGTTTGGTTGATCTCAGGAGTGCTTGCTCCTATAGTAAACTGTGCAAAATTATAATTTGGTGTTCTTGTTGTGTCACCGGTATATACATCTATCGTATCGCAAATATTATTATTGATAATTACGGGTGGTATATTCCCTGTAACAGCAGTATTAAAATACATTCCTTGGTTATCTAACCAATCTACTTTGTCTGTTGCACCATATGGACCATCAAACGCTACTCCTGTACTATCAAATGTTCCCACTTGAAAATAGTCAACTCCGTTACCTTGATTAACTCCTACTGTTGCTGGAGCACCACCAAATCCTCCTGCCCCCATAGATGCATCGCCAGTTGTCCATTGCATATCTCCATAACAGAAAGATACATTTGTTCCAGCAGGTAAAAGTGGATCTGTTCCATCTGTAATTATCAATTGGAATGAATTTAATTTGTCAGAATGATTAGCAAAATATCCTACATTTTCCCATTTCACGATCATGCTTGTTGCTGTAATCTTGTAGTAAACTAATCCACTAGCGCTATCACGTGTATCTACATCACCCCAGAAAGGAGCTATCATATTGTATGATGAATCTGGAAATGGATTGGCAGTAAAAGTCATATAGGGCGCTAAAAAAGAAATATTTCCATTGTTGTTGATATAAAGCGAGTTGTAAGTGTTTCCATATAGGTTAAATGAAAAAGGCAATGTGATTGGGTCTGATGAAGCATCATCGTTTCTGTACTCTGGTGCTATGTATCCTGCAAAAGGAACTACAGAAAATGAACTATCCAATGGAATTAAACAACTACAAATACTACTAGGTGTTCTGTTTGACAAAGCTTTCACTGAAGGTTTTATTTTTTTTAGATCAGTTGCTGTGCCCGTAAAAACATAATGTTTCGTCAAATCAAGTTGACCACTTTTTTTCAATATATCATATTGTTGAGGAGTGATGTTCACGGTATTTTGAGCCGAAGCCAAAATAGTTATCGAACAAACGAAAAGTAGTAATAGTTTTTTCATGTAGCCGTTTTTGTTTGATTATACCTATAAAACGAAATTTTATGCAAAATGGTTGCATCTGTGGAAAAGTAATTTATGATTTTGGGTAGTTAAGAGGTATGTTCTTTAGAGGCTTGTTCGTCTTTCTTGGCTCTGCTCAAGATAACGAAAGCAAATTGCTTTCATCCATGTTGAGGTCTAAACACATGTTTGCGCTATTACTCCTTCGATAAACTCAGGGGGTACTATCAATATCCCGCTCATTGACTATCGAACGCAGTTGTTACGAGCAGAATCGAAAAAGAGTGAAGGTGTATTATGAAATTTGTTGAGTTTTGCCTTGCTTTTTTTCTCCTATGGGAATTATTTTTTAATTCCCATAGGTGATCTCGCTTTACGAATAGCACATGCTACCACTTTATACTCTGGACAAAGCGCTTCTGAATCGGTAACATCAGAAGTAATATTGTTTAACATTATTTCCGGAAAATGAAAAGTACTGCTTAAAATACCTGGCTTAACTTCATCAGTAATTTTTGCTTTAATATCTACTTTGCCTCTAGGACTTTCCACACAAACCATATCGCCATCATTGATAAAATGTTTGTTTGCATCTTCCACACAGATTAATAAAACATCTTCGGTATTAATTAATACGTTTCCTGTTCTGCGCGTCATGGCGCCACAATTATAATGTTCCAGTTCACGATTGGTGGTAATGATGTAAGGATATTTTTTTGAATGTTCTGTTAACTCTTTGGATTCAGTAAAATCATTATAAATGAATTTGCCTTTACCTCTTCTGAACGATTTGTTATGCAAGATTTTTGTTCCTTTTCCATTTTCATTCACTGGCCATTGTTTACCGTTATCACCTAATTTATCCCATTTCACTCCTGCAAAGAATGGAACGATCTTAGAAATTTCCTGTAACATTGTATCCGGATTATAATCTGCTTGAGAATAGCCCATTCGGTTCATGATGTCAATAATTATTTGGCCATCAGCTTTTGTTCCTTCAATTGGCTCAACAACTTTATTGACTCTTTGAATTCTTCTTTCACCGTTTGTGAATGTGCCACTTTTTTCGAGGAAGGAAGCGCCAGGTAAAATAACGGTTGCTAATTTTGCTGTTTCTGTCATGAATAATTCTTGAACAACAAGCAATTCTAAATTTGATAATGCAGCAACGACCTTATGTGTATTAGGATCGGTTTGCGCAATGTCTTCACCAATCACCCACATGGCTTTTAATTTATTGTCGAGAGCGGCATCAAACATTTCTGGGATTTTATAACCGATATGCAAAGGCAATTTGGCTTGATAAAATTCTTCATATAATTTATGACTTTCAATATCAGTTACTTCTAAATACCCTGCTCCCTGATGAGGCTGGCAGCCCATATCGGCTGCGCCCTGTACATTATTTTGCCCACGCAAAGGATTTACACCAACTCCTTTTCTTCCAATATTTCCGGTAATCATTGCTAAGTCGGCAATTTGCATTACGGTAAATG
The DNA here is from genome assembly GCA_903919535.1 of uncultured Bacteroidota bacterium. Classification (GTDB taxonomy): domain Bacteria; phylum Bacteroidota; class Bacteroidia; order 2-12-FULL-35-15; family 2-12-FULL-35-15; genus 2-12-FULL-35-15. The sequence continues at coordinate 3,106 of CAIXIP010000126.1, forward strand.
TTCCTTGTGTATGTTCTGTAACACCTAGTCCATGAAATGACATGGCGTTTGGTGCACTCGCATATGCAATAGCAGCAGCCTTTACTAAATTTCTATCCACACCTGAAACTTTTTCCATCTCATCTATTTTAAGATTCAGAATTTGTTGCTTGAATTCTTCATAACCTTCTGTACGTGCTGAAATAAATTTTTTGTCTTCTAATCCTTCGGTGATAATATAATACAACATCATATTAAGCACAGCTACATTTGTTCCTGGGCGTAATTGCAGATGAAAGTGTGCGTATTTCGCTAACTCTATTTTGCGAGGGTCAATTACAATAAGCGTTTTCCCTTTCATGGCCGCTTGCTTCAATTTGGCTCCGGTAACAGGGTGTGCATCTGTTGCGTTTGCTCCAATCACTAACATGCAATCAGTGTCTTTTAAATCAGCAATAGAATTTGTTGCGGCTCCTGTTCCAAAAGTGCTTTGCAAACCTAACGCTGTTGGTGAATGACAAACACGAGCACAACTATCAATATTATTTGTGCCGATTACTGCACGAAGAAATTTTTGCATTAAATAATTTTCTTCATTCGTGCAACGTGCAGAGGAAATACCTGCAATAAAATCAGGACCGTTATTATTCTTTATTTCAAATAATTTGTTGGCGATAAAATCATATGCTTCTTCCCATGTTGCTTCTTCAAATATTCCATTTCTTTTTATTAATGGTGTACGAAGTCTGTCGGTATGATTGTAAAATTTAAATGCAAATCGGCCTTTCAAACAGGTATGTCCACTATTCACTTCTGCATCCAAGGGAGCTTGTATCGATTTAATAACACCACCTTTTACCGCGACATCCAGATTGCAGCCTACACCACAATATGTACAAACTGTTCGCACTTTTTCATCCACCGCAATTGATTTTGATTCGAATACATCTGAAATCGCAGAAGTAGGGCAAGCTTGAGAGCATGCTCCACAACTCACACATTCGCTAGCGAAGAAAGTCGTTTCCATTCCTTTTACAATGTAACTGTCAAAACCGCGACCAGCCATACTTAACACAAATTGTCCTTGCACTTCATCGCAAGCTCGAACGCAACGGAAACAATTAATGCATTTTGAAAAATCAGAAGTCATGTATGGATGACTTAGATCTTTTTTTCTATCCAGATGATCTTTCCCTTCCGGATAACGGACATCACGAATGCCTACTCTTGCTGCAACAGTTTGTAGTTCACAATTGTTATTTACTTCACAGGTCAAGCAATCCAATGGATGATCGGTCAACACCAATTCAACAATGTTTTTTCTTAGCTTTTGAATACGATCTGAATCAGGATAAATAAAAGAATTTTCCATCACAGGAGTGTGACAAGATGCTTGAGCTTTTGCATTTCCATCTTTTGCTAAAGCAACATCAACGCTGCACACACGGCACGAACCGAAAGGGTCTAGGTTGGGTGCATCGCACAAAGTAGGAACAGCATTTTTTCCATGATAACGTTTGATGAATGAAAGGATTGTTTCTCCTTCTGCTATTTCAAATGCGGTATTGTTTATATAAGCGATCTTACTCATGCGATTTTATTTTGAAAAATACTGTTTCAGTTCCTCATTGAAATATGTAATTGCGTTTTTTATCGGCAGCGGCAATCCACCACCCAATGCGCAAAGCGAGCCTATTTCCATTGTTGTTAACAGATCAGTAAATAATTCTTTATCAATTTTGTAATCCGATGTAAGCGATTTTTCGATAAGCTCAAATCCTCTAGTAGAGCCTAATCTGCAAGGGAAACATTTTCCGCAACTTTCATGAGCTGTAAACTGAAATAAATGTTCGATGTATTTTATCATTGGAAAATTTTCAGGAATGCAAACAATAGAAGCATGTCCCAGCAGAAATCCATTTTGTGAAAAAGATTCGAAATCAATACTCAGTTCATTTATTTTTTGCATCGGAACAATTCCACCAAGCGGTCCGCCAATATGCATCGCTTTTATTTTACTTTTGAAGCCACCGCCTAATTCATTTATAACATCGGAAAGTGGAGTTCCCATATCTACTTCATAAATTCCAGGTTTTACGAAGAACCCATCTAAGGAAACTAATTTTGTTCCAGTTGATTTTCCTTTGCCGATTTTTGCAAATGCATCGCCACCATTTTTAATGATGTATGGAATGCATGCCAATGTTTCTACATTATTTACTACAGTTGGTTTGTTGAATAAACCTTGTTGAGTAGGGTAGGGCGGACGAACACGTACTTCTGGACGCTGACCTTCGATGGAAGAAAGTAAAGCAGTTTCTTCACCGCAGATGTATGCGCCTTGTGCAGCAATAATTTTAAAATCGAAATTAAAATTGGTGTCAAAAATGTTTTCTCCGATTATTTTTTTTATACGTAATTCATCAATTGCATTTTGAGTGATTTCGATTGCTTCAGGATATTCAGCACGAATGTAAAGCACACCTTTGTCGGCTCCCATTATGTAGCCAGCTATCATCATTCCCAATAAAACTGAATGAGTTTGTTGTTCTAATAAATAACGATCGGAGTATGCTCCGGGGTCTCCTTCATCGGCATTGCAGACAATGAATTTTTGTTTGCTTGTCGCATTTTTTGCGGATTCAATTTTAAATGAAATTGGGAAACCAGCACCACCACGTCCACGCAATCCAGATGTTTTTAATTCACTTAATAGTTCATCAACAGGTTTTGTTAGTGCAGTTTGTAAAATTTTATAATAATCGTTTGTTGAGGATAAGGCTGAGGTTAAAACAATTGTTCCTTTTGAAGAAGAGTTATATTTATCAAGTACATTAATTTTTTTGTTTTTAATGTTTACAATTTCATTAATAGCATCACCCGAATAATTTTTTCCGTTAACATGAAAAGCGTTATTCTCATGGCAACGACCAAGGCAACACATTTCACCGATTTCTTCAGCTTTATAGTTTTTTAGTAAATCATTTTTTAGTTGAGTTTGAGTTCCTGCAGTCATGCATGCACTACCGTTACATACATACACTTTTTTTCCTTGATTCTCTGGACGTAAAAAATCATAGAAGCTGGCAGTGCCGTAAATATTGGCTTTTCCCATGATGAACTCATTGGCTAATACCTCCATTTTTTCTGTTGAAGGTGTTCCCGATTGTTTGGCGGCTCTGCCAAGTTCTTCAAAAAGATTTTTATCAAATGCTTTTCTTCCTGATAACTCCGATAAGTTTTTTGACATGTAATTTTTATTTTCAATATGAAGGTATGAAAATTATGATAAAAATCATATTTGAGAGGTGAAGGTTAATTTATTTGAAAGCCAATTAAATTTTGTTGTGATGTGGCGAAAATATTAGTTGAATTGTTATACATTAGCTAGATACAAAATCAGAAGGCCCCAAACAAAAAAATCTATTATTACTTAATTCTTTAAACTGTGAAAATTAACCCCCGAAACAATATGAAAACAAAAATCATGATTATGCTAGTTGTAATTTTTACAACATTAAACACGTTTGCTCAAAAAGAAGCAGTAAAACCTGTATATACCTTTTGTGGTAAATCTGGAGATTGTACAATAAATTTAGAGGATTTCAAAAATGCAAAAAAAGAATTAACCGCAATCGACAAAAACGTAAAAGTGACTTCATTTAACGTATCGTTGCTAGTGATAAGTGCCGATACGAAGGATAGTGTTTATGTAGATTATTCAAATAGCGGTAATGTTTTTAGCCAACAATCGACTGAAGCTGTTGAGAAATTTTTAAGTCAAAAACAAATTGTAGGAAAGATATTAATTGAGGAAGTTAAAGTTTCGGAAGGAGATAAAACCTGGAAGACTGCGGGTATGGTGATAAAAGTGAAATAAATTGGTCTATCATGAAAAAAAAATTGATGAAAGCAAACAAGTTAGTTGTTATTGTATTTTCAATAAGTTTATTTTTTTTAGGCACAGGCTGTAAGAAAAAAACACCAGGTTGTATGAACACAGCAGCAACAAATTACAAGCCGTCAGCTGAATTAGAGGATGGGTCTTGCACATTTGAAGGAAGTGCTACATTTTGGTTTGATGACACAACAGGAATTGACTTTCAGATGAATGGAGTTGACGCATTAATTATTAAACTTGACGGAGAAGATGTTGGAGGGTTAGATGTTACTCAATATCTTACAAGTGCTCCTGATTGTTGGGGAAGTGATTGCGTAACAGTTTTTAAAAATATGGGTAACAGCGCGTCTAAGCCTTTCCCCTATATTGTGCAAGATGGAAATGGTAATTTGATTTGGTCGGGCAACATAATGTATACAGCTAATACATGTATAAAAAAAGAGTTACATTATTAGATAAGTTTTCTGATTAAATGAGATGCCCTTTGTGATTGATTAAGGGTGAACTAATTCTGGTTTTTTAAAAATGACTAAAACATTTATTTTATTTTTCTACTTATTAGTAGCAGTAAACTTTTCTGTTGTTGCTCAAAATGTAATTTTTGATTTGCCTATAGTTGGTGATACAATTGATCATGATGAAAAAGTGAAATATGTTTTGTTTGAAGAGATTCCAAAAAGTGATTATCTTTTTTCAATTATTTCGCAAAAAAATACAGATACAATAATCACTCATTATAGAAGAAGTGATACTGTTGAAGTAAAAACAAGTCTTCAGAATGTGAATGCGATGCTATACAATATCAAAAAGCTAAATAACTATTACAATTCAATTGCTTCTAATTCGGAGAATAATTCTACGGATTACAGTAAAATTTTAAATCCAAATGCAAAAACAATTTATCCTGTTACTCAAAACAGAATAGATTCACTTTTGATAGCAAAACCAATTGCAAACGCAGAAATAAAAAAGAAAGCCAGAAGACAATATTGGGGTGGTGGAAGGTGGGATTTAAATTCACCGGCATTGCCTGACAGAAGAACAGAGAAAGAGAAAATGTTAGGAGATGTTACGCACCCTAATGTGACATCTCCCTCTGTAACTCCTAAATATACGCCAACACTTCATTAAGTGTTTTGCTTGTTAGTGTTATACAAAAATATTTTGTATAACAGTTTCATTTTAATTGTGTGATGCTGAAATAATATTAGTGATAGAAAAACAATAAAATGTATTAGAATTAGTTAGTCATAAAAACATCTGCCAATCTTATAATTAAAATAATTTTCATGAAAAAAATATGTTTACTAATCATTTTTGTTTTGTCTTTTCAAAATAATTTTTCCCAAACTAACGACTTAAATACCATTACCACTTCGGTTCCTTTTTTGCTGATAAATCCAAATGCACAATCGATGGGGATAGCTGATATTGGGGTTGTTGCTGCGTCAGGATATTACGAATCGGGTTTAACGCAAAACCCTGCATTGTTATCTAGAGATGAAAAAGTGATTGGAGTTAAAACTTCGTACAAGCCATGGTTAAGGAATTTGGTTCCTGATATAAGTATGTTTGATTTTAGTACTTATTATGCTTTTAGTAAAAAATGTGCCTTGGGTTATTCCTATAATCGCTTCTCACTTGGATCTGTTACTTATACAGATACAAATGGAACAGTGATTGGGATTGGAAATGCGTGGGAGTTTTGCCACAGCTTAAAATATGCTCAAAGTTTAACTCCCAATTTATCAATCGGTTTGGGAGTAAAATATATTCAAAGTAATTTGACAAATAATATGAATATTAGTGGGAAGCAATCTCACCCTGGAAAGTCAATAGCCGCAGATATTGGAGTAGATTATCGAAAGGAAATTGCAAAAAAAGAAACTTCTTTCTGGAGGTATGATATTGGTGCCTCAATTGTAAATATGGGTAGTAAAATTAAATATGTTGATAGCGCAACAGGAGATTTTTTACCAATGCTTCTTTCAGTTGGAACAATGTGGACCTATAATAAAAATGTAGATCCAGATATTAAGTATTGCGTTGATTTTGCCTATCAATTCGAAAAATTATTAGTTCCGACACCACCAAAATATAGTTTTGACAACGCGGGCAACAGAACAATTGTTTCGGGAAAAGATCCAGATGTATCTGTATTCAGAGGAGCCGTTCAATCTTTTTATGATGCTCCTGGTGGTGCTGGTGAAGAGTTTGCAGAGGTGGTCCATAAAATTGGTATTGAAAATAGATTAGTTTTTAAAGAAAAATCCAGTATAGCATTCAGAGCGGGTTATTTGGCTGAAAATCGAACAAAAGGAGATCGTAAATTTTTTAATCTGGGACTTGGTGGTAAATTCAGGTCAATATATCTAGATGCTGGAATTATTATGTTATACAAACAAAATGGCCAATATAGAACTGCAATGGATCATCCTTTTTCATGGAATGTTACACTTGGTTATAAGTATATCTTCAAATAAATTCTTGGTTATCACTAATTATTCTCGTGAATGAATTACGAATTTTACAAATTGATAAGTCGATAGGTTTAAGTTTATGTTTGTTCAGCTAATTCTTTTAATTTGATGTTCATTTGCTGGAATCCTTTTTTTGTGTTATTGTCCAACATTTTATTAAATAATGGAACAAGTATTCCTTTGAATTTTTCACTTTGAATAAAAGTAGTACTTCCATTTTTGTTATCGATAAGTTCGAATTTATGTTCGCCATCAAATAATCCGGGGAATAATAAATGTCCAAGCCAACGAAATTCTTTGTTGGTTTCAAATGCAAGAATTGTTGGTTTAAAAGTCATACCAGAAGCTTCGGGAGGTTCAAGTCGTGCAACAATTTTTTTTTCAATTGCAACTTCACCGGTAATTGATTTTATAAATGGATTCCAATTGGGATAGTTTTTAAAATCTATTAATATATTCCAAACTTTATCGGGAGTTGTTTTAATTAAAATTTCTGTTGTGATTTCTTTTTCCATGATTGCCTTGTTTTAATATTATAATACAAAGGTCAGTAACAAATGGAAAGCTCCACTTGACAAAAGTCAAGAAATTAAATTGACTTCTTTTTTCTGATGCGGCTAAATGTTTCGGGTGACATACCAAGCATTGAAGCAATATATTGAAGAGGTACCTGATTAAATAATTCTTTATTCTGTTCAAAAAGAAGGTCATACCTTTCTTCTGCCGTCATTGAAAGATGGCTGAATATGCGTTCTTCCAACATAACAAAGCAGCGGGCAATAAATAGTTTTTCTAATTCGGGCCATTGAGGAATTAAGGATTTAAGCAGTAAATAATTTTCACGATCAATTGTGTATAGCTCACAATCTATTAACGCTTGAATTGTGAAGCGTGCGGGAGTATTAAATACCAAACTCGATAGATCAGTAACAAAATAGCCTTTTGTTGAAATCCATTGTGTTACTTCTTTGTCCTCGGTTTTTATGTAAATTCGTAAAAGCCCAGATTGAATAAAACTTAATTTCTCACAGATCTTTCCTGATTTTAAAAAATAGTCACCCTTTTTTATTGTTGTTGATTTGAATAAGGAAACAATCGTTTTTAGATCATTTTGATTTGCAATTCCAAAATAAGATTTGATATAGTGTTCAAGTTCTGACATTGTATAAGTTTTTATTCAATCAAAAATTTCTTATTCAATTACAAAGCTTTTTACGCCACTAATATTCTTTCCTTTAATTCGGGCAAAATATAATCCTGAGGGTAAATTCAATGTTTCGTTATAACTGTTTTTTCCTACTAAGGTTGTCGTGTAAACAAGCTTTCCTGTAATATCTATTACCTGTAGGTTAATCAATTCATTAACTGAATTTTCTTGCAATAATTTGATTGTAAATGAACCGTTATTTAAAGATGGAAATAATTCTATTTCAGGTTCGATCGTTTTTTTATCTGTGATACCAACAGTTAGTGAGGATAACGTGTTTTCCCATATTCCTCTTCCGAAAGTAGAGATGTATATTTTGTCTAATACAGTATTGAATTCAATATCAGTGATAATAACATTTGGCAAGCCCACACTAATACTTGTCCAGGTATTTGTGAGAGCATTAAACAAATAAACACCTAGGTCGGTAGCTATAATTACTTGATTGCTTCCCGGCATTGTTTTTATACAATTTATAGGAATATTTGGCAAATTATATGTAATGTTTTGCCATGAATTTCCGCCATTAATTGTTTTGTAAATTTTTTCTGTTGCTACAAATCCAGCCATTGCCACATATGCAGTATTAGCATCTGTCTGGCTTACATCAATGCTTGTATAATAAATAGAATCGGGTAAACCTGCAGTTATTTCTGTCCAGTTATTACCTCCATTGCTACTTCTATAAATACTTGAAGGAGAATTGAATTCGAACCGAATTCTTCTTGCCGCATATAGCATATTGCTATTTGAATTGGCAACAGCTAAGGCACATACTTCATTATCATTAATTCCATTTGAAGGTAAAGATGTTAAAGCACTCCAAGAATTACCGTTATCTGTAGATTTAGTAATATTTGTAAATCCAGCGTACAGTGTTCCGTAATTATTGTAGTCGGCAATGATCGGGGATACCCACTCTCCTGGTTCACTATTTACATTAGGATTTGACCAAATAGTAGAAAATCCATTGTCTTGAGAAAAATAAAAATTACCATATTGGCTTGATCCAATAACCATATTGTCATCAATATTGTCTAAATAATTATCCATTCCATCACCACCAAAAATTGTGTTCCACGAAGTTCCATCATAATAAAAAGTGGCATTATCTTGCGCTCCAGCAGCTAATCTTCCTGTTGCGTTGCGCGAACTTGAAAGTCGGTAAAAGGAAGTGATGTTCAGTCCATTACTTATGGTTGTCCATGATGTAGGCCAAGGAGAACCTCCATTTGCTGCTGACCACGATTGTGATGTTATTGTATTTGTTTTATACAAGCCGCCATCACTGCAAACAAAAATACTACCTGATAAAGGATTGGTCTCGATAAAATGAATATCGCCATGCAAGGTTGCTCCGTATTGAAGAGTCCAGTGACTTACAGGATTGAAAGAGTTTGCCCCATCTGTAGAGGCCCAAATATTAACTCCGCCAATATATACAATGTTTTTATTAGTTCGATTTACTGTAAATCCAAGGTCATAAGTACCTTGTCCGCCTCCTGTTGTTCCATCGCCCCCTTCAAGCATGTTTATTCCTGAATTAATGTATGTCCAGGATGTTCCAGCATTTATTGATTTATAGATACCATATGATCCTTCTTGGGCATCTACAGCTGCTGCATATATACAAGTGGGGTCAGAAGGGGCAATTGCTAATTTTATTCGCTGAACAGCTCCTGTGCCCGGAATACTTGTTGGTAGAATTGCCCATGTTGTTCCAAAATCAAGTGATTTGTAAATTGCGGCAAATCCTTTATTAGAGCCTGCAAGCCAGCCTGATGTTGCATAAATGGTGTTCGGAGTTGTGGGGTCTTGCACCAGGTCCCAGAATAATGAATCCAACGTGTGTGTCCATGTGGTGCCGGCATCAATAGATGTGTACATCCCGTTTACGCCACAAGCCACTAATTTATTACTGTTTGTTGAGCTGATTAATACTTTTCTGATTAAGGAGGCGTCACCATCTGTCAATTGGAAACTTAAACCTGTTGGTGACCAATTTAAACCTCCGTCAGTTGTTTTATAAACGCCAAGTCCATAATGAGTATTTCTTTTTCTTCCATCAATATTCAATGCTACATCTATGTATTCAAAATCGCACACAGAAATATACATCGTATTTGGATTTGCGGGGTCAATTGCAATATCGCTAATTCTTTCTATTGGTAAGTTATCAGTAAGCGGTGTCCACGAAATACCATCATTAGTTGTTTTCCATAAACCGCCTTGTGCCACACCTACAAAATAAGTGCTGGGATTTGTTGGGTGAAAAGCGATGCAGTTGATTCTACCAATACCATTTTGCATATAACCAGTAAGGTTTCCCGGAAGGGCATACGGACCAAAAGGAGACCAGGTGGATGAAGAGAATTTGGAGGATGGCGGAATAGATTTTTTTAATTCTGCAGCTTTCACAGCTTCATCAATATATATAGCAGGGTCAGCAATTTCGCCATGGCCATTAGTTTTAAACTGCATATCATTTTCCCAACGCTTATAATATTTCCAATTTTTAGCTGTTGTCAGATCAGTCTGTTTTCTCCAGTCATCAAATTGACGTTGCATTTCAACAAAAGTTAATTTTTGATGATCAACTTTTCGAATAAATTTTTGAGCATTTGCAAAAGAAATACTAAATATCAGAATGATGTAGGATAAAATAATTTTCTTTGATTTCATAAAGTGAGCATATTTAATTTGTTAAGTAAATGTACAAAATAGGTCTATTTCTATTTTTTTCTTTGTAGAATTTAAGTGCCAAAGAATACAAAAACAAAACGCCAAGAAATTTTCTTGGCGTTTTGTTTTATAATATTTTTTTGATTATTTACCTAATCCTTGTGGACTTCCTAAACGAACCATTGCACATCTAAATCCAATCCATGCTGTTGATTGACGTTCATCAAGAAAGCGTCTTGTTCCTGGTACCATCCAATAAGCTCTGTCTTTCCAAGAACCACCTTTATAAACATGTGCCTTATCATTTATCATAGAAGTAGCGCTATAGTCATACATGCCAGCACTTTCTGCTTTTCCTGTAGTAGCATCCCAAGGCTCACTCCAGCTAGCACCGGATAAACCTACTGCCTGAGATTGAATGTCTCCATCTAAATAATTGATGTTATCAGCATATTTATAATTCCTTCTTTCATCTAAATTGTCATCTGCTACAGTAACACTAACATCTCTCCAACGAACCATACCTGGAATACTTACAATGTTGCTATCTGAATCATACTTAATAGTATCATTAATCATAATTCCGTCAACGTCACGCATCTGAGTTTTAAATACATTTCCACGGAAAGGACGGAAATCAGCTTTGTCCTCAGGAGAAAGTGGACGATAAACATCCATTACCCACTCGCTAACGTTTCCAGCCATATTGTACAAGCCGTAATCGTTTGGCCAGTATGAATAAACAGGAGTTGTAACGTCACCAGCATCATTCAATGAACCAGCAACACCCATCATATCACCATTACTACGTTGATAGTTACCCATCATTTGACCTAAATATTTTTCGTCAGCATTACGAGTACCATGTGTATTCCAAGGGTACAATCTTCTGCTTGTGATTCTTTCGCCAACTGAATTTCCAACTAAACCATAAGCGGCAAATTCCCATTCAGCTTCTGTTGGTAGGCGGTAACGAGGTAAAAAGATACCGTCTTCCATGCGAACTAAACGGTCTCCACCATTAGGATCAATAGAAGGGATTGGCGAAACAACAGTTCCTTGCCATTTCCCAGCAAGATATTGGTCAGTATTAAAATAATCGTTTTCTGTTGGAGAAGGAGTATGTTCTAAAATTCCTTCACGTATAAGAATAAATTCATTTACACGGTCTGTTCTCCAAGCACAAAAGTCAGATGCTTGAAGCCAGTTTACACCAACAACAGGGTAATCTCTATATGATGGATGACGCAAATAGTATTCAACATAAGGCTCATTAAAAGCTAAACGGTCGCGCCAAACTAATGTGTCAGGCAAAGCCTTTTTTACCACATCATAAAAATTTGCACCAAAAACTCTAGAGGTCCAGTGAATATATTCAAGATAATCGAGATTACGCACCTCTGTTTGATCCATATAGAAGGAAGAAACAGTTACTCTTCTAGGAATTGAATTCCAATCATAAGTTACATCTTGCTCAGCTCTTCCCATTGTAAAGGTTCCACCTTCCACCAAAATTAATCCAGGTCCAGTTTCTTGTTCTTCGTATGGTCCAACTTCAAAACCTCCATTTTTGGTGTTGTTGTATTCCCAAGCGGTAACTGGAGATCTTTCTTTGCTACAGGATGCAAGAATTAAAATTCCAGAGAATAGGATTAGTTTGCTTGATAATGTTTTCATTGGTTGTCGTATTGGTTAAAAAAAATCTTATAATCAAATAAAACTATGTTTTAATTAAAAAATTGTCTTGGTTAATGTTTTTTAGAATGATGGACAGCTAACTGTTCTGAATTTTTTCTTTTTAGGTCTACATTCAAATTGTAATGAAAATGATATTTCGTGTGAACCGGAAGTTGCATTTGTAAGTTTAGAAACTGTTACATCATAGCTATACCCAAATTTGAAAAAATGTTGTTGAAAACCAACAAGTGCTATAAATGAATCTTGATTTCTGTACCATAAACCGCCAACAATTGATCCTTTATTAACGTAAACACCTATGTTAAGTTGCTGAAAATCTTGTTGTTTTTGATATAAAATGTTTGGCGAAATAAAGGTTTCGCTTCCTTTGTTACCAACAGGAAGAACAGCTCCTGCATGAGCTGTAATTTTCATTGGTAATTTACTTGGTCCTAATAAACCTTCGTCAGGTTGGTTAATATGATGCACTGCAACACCAAAGAAATAACGTTTGCTATAACCTAACATCCCGGCAGAAACATCAAAATTTTGTTTTTTATTTTGGCCGGGTACTTCATTTGTATTGTAAACAAAACCTCTTCTTTCATCAATCATATCACCAAATGTAAGTTTGCTCCAATCAATACTTTTTTGAAAATAGGTTGCCTGAAAACCAAATTTCATGGAGAATTCTCTGTTAACATTTAATTGATATGAATATATACCGCTGACATTTGTTGTTGTTAATGTTCCTTGTCCTGCTTTATCATTGGTAACAAGCAATCCGAGCCCCCCCGCTAATGCATCAAAATGTTGATCATATGATGCAGAGTAAGTAATGTATGTCCCAGAAATGCCAGGCCATTGATTACGATAGTTTAAATTAATTCTAGGGCAACGTGCAGTTCCTGCAAAAGCAGGATTTAAATATAAAGGATTGGCGTAAAACTGAGTAAATTCGGGGTCCTGTGCAAATAAGTTTTCGCTAAAACCTAATGAAAACAATACGGTTAAAATTAAAACGACACGTTTTAACATAATAGCTTGATTTTTAATGGGACACAATTATACATATTAAATCTGTAAAAGTTTCATCTACGGTGCTATTTTTTTATTTTGATACACAATATTAAAATAAAACGTCCGTTTCTAAAACAGTTTAAAAAACTTTAATAAAGGCAAATCTATATAAAAAAAACATTACCTACAATAATAAATCCTCATTTTTAACTAAATTTGAATTTTTAACACTAAACTTTTATGGGTATTCGCTTTGCATTAGGTTTGATTTTCATGTTAAATGGTTTTGTCTTTGGTCAGGCGAGATTCATCGAAAAGACTACTTCCAATAATTATAATATTGATTGGAAAGGTTTGTTGTCCGATAAAATTTCGGAAACGGAGACTCAAACATATTTGTATTTCACTGGGGCTCAAAATTCCTTTGAAGATAATTTTCTTCCACGTTATAGTGAAAAAGTGGCTATCAGCTTCAATTCAACTAGTTTTTCCGCAATAATAATTAATTCAAAATATGAAGCCTTAACTGAGGCAGAAGCTGCTGTTATAAAAAATTCTCAAAAAATAGCTAATCAAATTCAAGTGAGTACCAATATACTTACGTCTCAGAAAAAAAATTACGGTGTTGTTTCATTTATTCCGATACGGAAAAACAGTAGTACTGGGAAATACGAAAAGCTTGTTTCTTTTGATCTCTCAGTTGTTCCTGGAGTAGTTGAAAAAGATGCCAATAGAGCTGTTCATAGCTATGCTTCCCATTCTGTATTGCAATCTGGGGACTGGTATAAAGTTGCAATTGGTGTTGATGGTATCTATAAATTATCTTATTCTTTTTTAAAAAGCATAGGAATTGATGTTGATTTAATTAATCCTCAAAGCATTAGAATTTATGGCAATGGTGGCGGTATGTTACCCGAACTAAATTCTATTCAGCGACCAGATGATCTGGTTGAAAATGCTATCTATGTTCAAGGAGAAAGCGATTCAAAATTTGATCCTACAGACTATGTTTTGTTTTACGGAAAAGGGCCACAAACATGGACATATGACACATCATCTTGTACAAAATTCCAACACAAAACCAATTTATATTCAGATTCTGCTTATTATTTTATAACTACCAGTCTTGGTGCTGGAAAACGTATTCAATCTCAATCCTCTTCTACATTACCAGTTACTAATACGGTTACTGCTTTTGATGATTATGCTTTTCATGAAAATGAAAATATAAATTTTATAAAATCGGGAAAACAATGGTTTGGTGAATATTTTGAAAATATAGCATCTTATAATTTTTCATTCTCTTTCCCAAATATTGATGGTAGTTCTGCATCATACGTAAAAGCAAGTATTGCATCTCGTTATCAAGATCTAACAGGAAGTAATAATGCATTTTATTCC